>CAYPVF010000093.1:0-6931 GCA_964414105.1 uncultured Eubacteriales bacterium | reverse complement strand
GCGCCTGCAAGAAAACGTTGCCTCCGGGTTTATATCCGATGTTGACCCAATCAACGCCGTATTCTTTATCAGGGAAGTCGCTCCGAATCATGTCGATAACTTTGTCTATCAATGCGCCGGATTCGGCTGTTATACCGGCACAAACCACTTTAATATCGCGGCGGAAAAAATGCCTCATGAGGGCTACCGCATTAGGTTCTATTTCCGCCATAGAAGACGCTTGGTAGTCAAACCCCATGTATACTGCTTTGCCCGCCGGTATGGTTTCCACGAAGTTATATAAGACCTCTGTCTCTTTGCTCAAAGGGATTGGCAAACCTATCGGAGAGATAATGGCATAGCTTACGAAAGCGATAATCAAGACGTACAAGATTCTGTCTGCGTTACGATTAAGCCAAGATGAATTCACGTTTTACACCTCCTCTAATTTGTTCCAAGATGCCGTCGCTCGATCCCGACCATTATTCTAAAAGCCTGTGATACGGCTCCAAGGCTTGCGCCCAGCATGATCCCTCTCATACCGGCCGCGTTGGGGATGTCTAGGATCCACGAAGACCACTTTGGAATGTGTGAAGAGATGCTGGCGCCGATGGGCGCTTGTCCTAACATGACGATAATACCTGCTGCCAGTAGACAGAAGGCTTCCAGGTTTCTCGCTCTAAACGCTCTGTATGAGGCTGAACCGATGTAGAATACCAGGATTGCATACATGGTTCCATCTAGAGGCGCTATTACGTTGTTATAAATCCAGGTCAACTGTTCCCCGCTGTGGCCCAGGAATATGCCAATCAGAAGGGTTACGTACATTGAAGCTAAGAGGATGCCACTTCTAGATACGGAGCCTTTTCGCAGTTGTATATTCTTACCGTGGATTCTAGTAAGGTTTGCTATACCCAAGAAGCAACTGAACCCCGTCACGATCAAAAACCATTTATCCAAGCTTTGCTGGATAGGCTTGGCGGCGGGGACGGTTGAATAGAATGCCAAAGCGTAGATTATAGCTGTGATTAAGGTAATCGCCATTGGAATTTCGCGTCTCATTTATACCCCTCCTTTTAGCGTTTTAGCAGCTTGGCAAGGCCATCATTGCCTGTGAAAATAAATCCTGCTCCAATTATTAAAACAAAAATAAGGCCCAATTTTACCCAGTCGGACGCCACAAGGCTGCCCAAAAGAACTGATTCCTGGGTTAAATACGCGGAAGCCGCGTAAATCTCGTCGCCCATCAAACAGTAGTCGCATGATGCCACGAAAAAAGGAATTTGGTGGGTATTGGCAGTGCCCGCGATTTGAATAGCCCCTATTTCATAACCTGTTTGGGTGAAGATAAGGGATTCGGCCCAGAATGCACCGATGAGAATGTTGGTGGCCGCCTTTTCGCGTCTTAGAATCCCGGTAACCCCTGTGGCGTACCCAAATTGTTGGTCACTTAGGTACCTAACGTTGTCCGGGTTATAAGAGTCTTGCTTTCTCTCCATAGTGTAAGCGTTCTTCACTATTTCTTCGCTTACCGACTGAACCATGATTTTGTTGTTGGTCACAATTAAGGGAACATCCTGTCTGGCCGTTTTGGTGGCCACATAGTCCAGAATCCCCATGGCGGCCAGTGTTTGCGCTTCATTAACGTCGCTGAGCCCGGGACCAAAGTGTACGGGTCTGCCCATTTCAGTTGCCCGCCCTATGGCCTCGTCTATAGCGTCTAGCCCGCCCACCTTCCGAATGTAAGGCAGTTTTAGCCCTTGTTTTGCGCGGCTAATGGTGATCCAAAGTACGATACAGAAAGCCAGTTCAGTAAGAAAAGTTACGACATATCCTTCGGTAATAAACGTCAATTTGCGGTCCTCCTTTGCCTAGGCCTCAGCCGAAGATAGTGTGCCAACGGCCATTTTCCGGTGTGTTTTTCTTTTATAGTCGGAACACGGGTATTTAGGCCAGCCTTTCGCCCCCTTCCGATATTGCGGGTTGTCGTAGCGAAGGGTATTGGAACCACAGCTCAACATGCTCATTGGTGTCTTGTAACAAGCTACTGTTCACTTCCCCATTCGTGTGCCGAACAACCCAATACGAATCACCAGAACGTACGGGAGGAGATTTCTGAGGTAAATGGCATAGTGTAGACGAAAGATTCACCCAACAGAAACCTTTCACTCTTGTTACTCGCTCGCGGCACCTATCTCCTTCGTATTAACGACACAAAATGACATGGGGCGACACGACATGTCGAGTCATGCCCGTGTCCCTACAACGAGGGAAAATGCGATCTTTGCGGCAAACACTTTGTTGTTGGGGAAATTGGGATAAAATCTCTATCAGGATGACAATATTGCTTTCATCCGGTGAGCGAATTCCATATGCTGAACTTCTAGATCAATTCGGTGAACAATTGTCTCCACGTTCGCCAGGCAAGCCTGGCCTGCCGGTGGGTGTATTCTGTAAGGCGGGCTAGCGCTTCTGTTTGATCTATATCCCATAGGCTTTGAACAGTTTTTTCAAAGTCAGTTTGTGCTTTTGTCCATTGGTGTTCTAGGCGGTCTCTTTCCGCTTCTATTTGGTTTATCACGGCCGAATAGTCGGAATCGGCGATGTCTTGCACATCCTGGAATGCCCACCAGGCGCGGCTAGGGCGATAGCTTAGGTGGGCCTGCGGAACGCTGAAATGGGTCTCCATACCGGTATGTGGCTCAATCCAACCATAACCGCCGGGTATTTTTGTGATTCCCAAATACCAAGGCACATAAGGGCTGGTGCACGGGTTCAATATTGCCCGCAATACTAAAGTCATATCTGGGTTGTCTCTAAATTCCACTATGAAACTCTCCAACGTGGTCCCGGTACAAATCGTGCGAACTCCTGTTCTGTGGGGGTTCAAGAAATATTCCCGGGAAATATCGTCGGGTGTCCCTTCGTAATGGGTTCGGAGAATTGTTTTCAGTTCCCCAACTCCCAGTTTCGAAGGTGGCTTCACAGAGAAAGGTTTTGTGAATTTGGCTTCCTGGCCTAGGATGAGTCTGTGGGCGTTTCTGTCCCTTACGATGTTCCCTTGCTGGTTTTGGGTTGGGTCTTGGTAAGCCTGGGCAAAATCAAAGTCGCCGTAACTGCCGGGTCTGGCAGGTTTGTACCAACCTCTTTCTTGGGCGTAAGTGATGATATCGGGGGAGACTATGAAGTTAGTTGTGTCTAGCAGGTCAACGCCGTGTATAGTGTACCAGTTGGGAATGAATGTTACTTCATCGTCAGGGACCCTCTGGGCAACAAAGTGTTTGCCTTTTACAACTTGCAGAACCCAGCCTTCGTCTTTGTCAACTATTTGATAGGCGCGGCCTGAGGCCACATAACCAAAACGGTTAATTAAGTCTGCGGCTATTTCCACGCCTTCCCTAGCGGAGCATGCTCTTTGGGCGACTAAGTGCCCCAAGCCATACCCAATGCCGCCGTTGGTCAACTGGGGGCGATCTTCCCGGGAAATGCCGCAGCTATCGCTAGCGATGGCGACACCCCATTGGTTTATGAAGGTGTCGCTGAAAGAAGCTTTCCAATCTGTTCTTGTTTCCGACCACAGATAACTCCAGGTTCTTTCGACCTGTGGTATATGGGCGCATTCGGTTTCGAAAACAACGTATTCGCCCGGCTTATGTGCGGCCGCGGGCACCTTGTATTGCACCATAACATTGTTTCCGCCGTCATCCTCGTTGTGTCCGTATAGCACCCTTCCTGTAACAGACGCGTTTTTGCCTACAATGATACCGCTGCAGTCATCCAAGAAAGCGTCGTCAGTTCGTTTTGCCATCCGAAGTCCCTTCTTCCGGTTTTAAGTAACTCAATCCTCAAAAGGTAAAGGCGGAACACAGATATGCTCGGGAATGGGGCTCCTGTAAGATTTTCCCGCCAGCCTTGTGCGCAACTCGTCCCAAGCCGACTGGCGCAATTCAGGGGATGTGGCAAATCGCACACCCGCGGTACCCAAGATTTTCGCCGCGTAAAGCATGCCTTTGTGGCCGATGCTCATTCCGCCGCAGGAAGTTACAGCCCAACTGTGGCCGGGCACACCCAAAGCGTAACAGGCCGTCCTGAACTGGCCCGTTGGAACAACCCACGATACATCGGCGACGTCGGTAGAGCCTTTACCGACGTTTTCTTGTAGATCTAAAGGCATTATGATATCGCAAAGTCGGGTTTCAGATAATTCCGGTGTTTTGCTTCTAAGCTCTGCAATAGAAGACTCTATGAGGTGCTGCTGGAAATGAGATTGCATTTCTTGGGCAAAGGCCAGTTCATCCCGGGACCATTGTGGCGGTCCAAGACGTTCCATAATATCCTGGAACGTTTCAGCAATTGTCTTATTCGGAATCAAATTCGCGGCGCCGCCCAAAAACTTGGGTTCGACTTTGGTCTGGGTCATCATGGCCCCTGCTTTTGCAATGTCTAGAACCCATTTCTCAAGCCTTTCAAGGGCATCCATATCCTGTGCCCTTATGTCAAAAAAGTTTTGGGCGTAATCGGGAACTACGTTAGGCGCCCCGCCCCCGTGACTAATAATGTAGTGGACCCGGCATTCGGGGCGCATGTGCTCGCGCATTCTTTCGATGCCGGCGTTCATGAGCTCCACACCGTCAAGCGCGCTTCTGCCGTTGTAGGGATCTCCGGCGGCGTGGGCGGTTTTTCCGTAGAAATCAAATTTGTACACCAGATCTGCCAAGCTGGAAGACAAATCTGTACCGTTTGTGCTCCCCGGGTGCCAAGTTAGTACTATGTCCGCGCCATCAAAAATCCCGGCTTTAACCATCCACGTTTTGCCGAAAGAACTTTCCTCGGCAGGACAGCCGAAGTATTTGACGGTGCACGGCATGTTCTCCATGGCGGCCACGCGCTTCAAAGCTACCGCCGCCCCCATACTGGCCGTTCCCAATAAGTTGTGGCCGCAGCCGTGGCCCGGCGCGCCTTTTCTCACAGGTTCCGGCCGAGGGACAGGTTTGTTTGAAACCCCCGGCAAAGCGTCGTATTCTCCGAGAAAGCCTATTACCGGGCCCTTGGTACCCCACGTTGCGACAAAGGCCGTTTTCATGTTAGCAACGCCGGACTCGATGTGAAATCCTTGAGACCTCAAAAACATTTCTTGTATTCGGGCCGAGTTGTGTTCTGAAAGGCCTAGTTCAGCGTGCCTCCATATGTCGTCGGCTACAGAAACGAGGTTTGGTTCAAGGGAGTCAATGATCTGTATGATGGCGGTTTCCACAAAGAATACCCCCAAAGATGTAATTGTTTTTCTAATTATACCTACATACAAGGCTAATGCGGTTCTTAACGAAACTATATAAGTAAGTGTTTTCAAAAGCTTTGGCGAAAGGGTACTATGGGAACTGCGGCGGAAACTGCAAATGGGTTAGGAAGGGGTTCGCATGGGCAAAAAAAGGGCTGCAAAAAACGTGAGTAAGCCCACGGGAAACTGGCGGTGGCTTGCCATGTTCCTGCTAGTTTTGGTTGTGGTGGGTGGTGTATGGTGGAACCGTGCAAAAAACCAAAAGGAGGCGGCGTCACTGGTGGACAAAGTCAAAATCGAAACCGAAAAAGGCGTTATATACATGGACGTTTACACGGGCAAGGTACCTATGACGGCCAAAAACTTCGTCGATTTGGTTGAATCAGGCTTTTACGACGGACTTACTTGGCATAGGGTGGAGGATTGGGTTGTCCAAACAGGAGATCCTTCTACTGGAAACACAGGGAGAACTGCAAAGACTATCAGACTTGAAATCAATTCCGAATTAGTTCACCTTCGGGGCACTGTTGGGATGGCGCGGACTCCGGATCCTAATTCGGCGTCGTCGCAGTTCTACATAATAAAAGCGTCCGATGCCAGCTGGCTTAATGGGGACTACGCGGTATTTGCCCAGGTCACTGAAGGTATGGACGTGGTGGATAACCTAGAGCAGGGAGACAAAGTTATAAAAGCCACACTTTTAGATGAAACCAAATAACGCACCTTGTAAACAGGTTTTGGGTATGCTAAGATAGTGTTCCTGTCTATTGCGACAGGCGGCGTCAAACAGGAACTGAAAATTTAAGACCTGAAGGCGTTGACAGTTAGGCAAGAAGTTGATAAGATTAAGTTTGTTGTCTCGGTCCTTGAAAACTGAACAGCGGAAATAAAAGCGAAAACCTTTAGAGTGAAGGATCAAGGTGTAACGGAGAGTTTGATCCTGGCTCAGGACGAACGCTGGCGGCGTGCCTCAAACATGCAAGTCGAGCGGGGCGAATCGGAATCGCAAGAGGAAGATTTGCCTAGCGGCGAACGGGTGAGTAACACGTGGGCAACCTGCCCTAAAGACTGGGATAACGGCTTGAAAAGGCCGCTAATACCGGATAATGTCGGATAACCGCATGGATATCCGAAGAAAGGGGAAACCCGCTTTAGGATGGGCTCGCGTCCCATCAGCTAGTTGGTAGGGTAACGGCCTACCAAGGCGACGACGGGTAGCCGGTCTGAGAGGATGAACGGCCACACTGGGACTGAGATACGGCCCAGACTCCTACGGGAGGCAGCAGTTGGGAATATTGGGCAATGGACGAAAGTCTGACCCAGCGACGCCGCGTGAGGGAAGAAGGCCTTCGGGTCGTAAACCTCTGTCATTGGGGACGAAGAAAGTGACGGTACCCAAGGAGGAAGCCCCTGCTAACTACGTGCCAGCAGCCGCGGTAATACGTAGGGGGCGAGCGTTGTCCGGAGTTACTGGGCGTAAAGGGCGAGTAGGCGGCTTATTAAGTCAGGTGTGAAATTTCAGGGCTTAACCCTGAAACTGCGTTTGAAACTGATAGGCTTGAGGGCAGGAGAGGGAAGTGGAATCCCCGGTGTAGCGGTGGAATGCGTAGATATCGGGGGGAACACCAGTGGCGAAGGCGGCTTCCTGGACTGTACCTGACGCTGAGGCGCGAA
>CAYPVF010000092.1:0-7933 GCA_964414105.1 uncultured Eubacteriales bacterium | reverse complement strand
TATCGCGGAAAAGATTCCGGGCGTTACAATTCCCAGGACAGTCAAGGGCGTAGTCGATGCGCTTAATGAATTTGCCGGACCCGCCAAAACGGCCGAAGAAATGTTTGCACGCTGCCGCGCCTACCTGGCTCGCGGACGTGAAGGCACCAGGGGCTATGTCAATATGCCCGAAGAAGTGGTACGGGTAGTGCCTATGGAAGAAGAAGGCCGCGCTGTCAACCCATGGGGCGGCTACCGCGGCGGGTGCCCCAGAAGGACTCCTTTGGCAGGAGAAATGGTGCTCAACCCCGATAACGTCCCCGCCATTACTGACGGTTGGATAAAGATAAATGCATTGCATGAAAGCTACCCTGGGCACCATGTGCAGTTCTTGCGCGCTAACTCCGATCCCTTACCCGAAACAGTGCGCGAAGGCGCCCGCTCCACTCCCGTTCAAGAGGGCACTTGCCTGCGCACCGAACGCGTATTTGAGTTTGTATTCCCAGAAGATCCTTTCTACCCGCTGTTTGTGGCCTACAGGCGTCACCACGGCGCCACCCGCATCAAAGTTGACCTTTATCTCCACTACTACAATCGTCCGTTTAAAGATTCAGTCGATTTGTATATGGAGGAAATGGATTTCAGCGAGAAAAGCGCGGCAGGTCAAGCTTTGGGACAAGTGGGAGTACAAGGCCTTGGCCCGGGGTATTTCACAACTTACTATTATGGCATGAAGAGAATCGAAGACCTGCAGGTTCAGTACGGATACAGCAACAAGTCTTTCACCGAGCTTCTTTTTGCCGTAAGCCGTATAAGCTTGAAAAGTTTCGAATCCTTCCTGGAACTCAGCGAGGCTGACAGAAAACGGTTCCTTACGGGATTTGACAGCCTTTTGCCTAGAGGCTAGTTAGAATAGGTTACTGAAAAGCCCTGCGGCAAGTCGTCCGCGGGGCTTTTGCCGTTTTGGGTGTCATGTTATTTGGGGCCGTCGTGGTCTACCTCCACGCTTTCGCCGTCACTGGTAACGACGACTGTTCCGTGGATATCCGTGCGGAAAACTCTTACGTCTTTTTGCTCCAGACGGTCAAGCGCGGCTTTTGAAGGGTGCCCGTAGCTGTTGCCTTCACCAACCGAAATCACGGCAACCGTCGGCGCGGTAGCTTCGAGAAAAGCTGCCCCTGTGGAAGTGCCGCTGCCGTGATGAGCTACCTTTAGCACATCCACTTTTGAAAGCAGTCCGGCCCCAAGCATATCTTTTTCCGCGGTTACACCTATGTCGCCGGTAAACAAAAAAGCCGTGGAACCATATTCCAAAACCAGCACCGCCGACATATCATTCAGATCATCGTAATGTTTTGTGGGTCCCAGGAAACTGGCCCGAAGATCCATGTTTTTGGAACCAATAACCGTTTCCCCTTCTTTTGCCTCATTAATGAACAAGCCCTTATCCTCAATGGCATAAAGCAGTTTCTCATAGGTAATGGTTGTATGAGAAGTTCTGGGCATAAACAACTCGCCTATTTCAAACGCTTCTATGATGCCCGCGGCGCCTCCAATATGGTCTTCATGGGGATGAGTCAGTATGAAATAGTCAATTCTTTCGACACCTATGCCTTCTAGCGCTTCTGTGACGGCTTCGCTCGCCTGCTTGGTCCCGGTGTCTATTAGCATAGTCTCACCGTTGGGAAGGCTTATAAGACACGAATCCCCTTGCCCCACATCAAGAAAGCGTACCACCAGCTCATGTTCACTGGCCTTGTAAGGGACACGCGCGTCTTCGTTGTCCCAGAGTACGCAGCTACTTATGCTGAGAATTGCCGCAAATAGCCACAAAACCAAAAACGCCGCTGTGATTTTCTGGACGTATAGCTTCTTGGCCATATATACCCCCCAAAGACGCAAAGAACAAAACCCTTATTTCTTAAACAACCGTTCCTCTAGTGCTTTTATATGCTCAACCCGGGCTTTTGTAGTCTCTTGGTCAATGGTGAGCTCCATGCTCAAAACATCGCCCGCCTTTGCGCAGCATGGGACAAAAGCCCGAGGCAGCATAAACATCTCGCCATTCCACTCCAAAACCGCCCATTCCCCTTCGAACCTGTCTATTATCAACACAATGCATCCCGCCTTTTTGAGATTTCCTAGGACGACGCCATACAATAAGAAGTATCGTCATCGGCAGAACGCACGCAATACACTTCTATGGGTCTTTCCCTTTCGTCAACCCCCCTGCCCAAAACGTTAAGGCCGAACTCTTTCGCCCTTAGAATGTATTGAATCACGTTTTCGTCTATGACCTCGCCGGGAGTAACCAAAGGCGAACCAGGTGGGTAAATGACGATAGTGTCTGCAGAAACCCGCCCTAAAGTTTTTTCTATAGGGACAGGTTCAGAAACAGCGAGAAAAGCTTCCCTAAGAGGCATCGCTTTCTTGGGTATGGGAGCCTCACCAAGCACAACGGGCGCCTTGCCATCCGCGCAGGATGCGATGCTTTGGTTTTTGACGGCTGCCGCCAAATCTTTGAACGCCGCTTCCACTGCATCAACTGAACGCAGATCATCTGCCCCCGTCCAAATGAGCAGTATAGAGTTGGGCCCAACCATCTCAGGGTCAACATTTTTTTGAGAAACTAAATATTTGCCGGCCTGGGGCCCCGTTATGCCTAACCCGCTTAGATTTACAAGAATGCGGCCCGGATCGTGGGTAAGCCCTGGGGGGATGGGAACGTTGGGATCATAGCCTGCCACACTTATCCCGGGGATTCGCGAAAGCCTGGAAGATATATCTCTTGCGGTGCTAACACCCATATCAACCCACTTACCCGCATCCTTTTCCAAGGATGTAACGGCCTGCTCCAATGACGCCAGAAGGATGTATGACGGGGAGGTTGTTTGGACCGTCCTAAGGGCTTCCTCAATAGAGGCGATCAACGCGGGAAAGCGCGCAGGCGTTCCTTCGCCCACATGTAAAAAAGCTGTCTGCGTGAAAGCCACCGTCGTCTTGTGACACCCGTGAACCACCAGGTCCGCCCCGCTTTTAAGGGCAGAGGCAGGCGTATCCTTACCTAAACTAAAGTGGCTGCCATGGGCCTCGTCCACAATCAACAAGGCCCCGTAAGAGTGCACCAAATCGGCTATTTGTGTAAGGTCCCTGGAAAACCCGCTGTAAGTAGGGTTGAGTATCAAAACTGCTCGTAGGGGACAATCAGAATTTTTAAACGTTTCTTGCTCCAAAACCCTTTTTATCCTGTCAGTGTCAAGAGGGAGATACCCGCCAAAATCTCCGTTATATTCAGGGCAAACGTAAACAGGTTCCAAACCCGACATGGCCATGGCTGAAACTACAGATTTGTGAACATTTCTGGGTAAAACGACACGCCCGGCCCCCAGTGTCATTCGCGCGGCCAATAAAGAAGCCTGAATGCCTGATGTGGCTCCATTCACCAGCATATAAGTTCGGGCAGTACCATATAGTCTTTCGGCTCGCCGTTGGGTCTCACGTATGCAGCCCGTGGGATAGTGCAAATTGTCTAGACCCGGCGATTCGGTCATGTCGATGGCTCTCAGTTCATCTAACACGCTGTTGGCCCATTGAGGCGTAGGCACGACTTCGGGACCATCCGAAAAAACCCTTTTCCCCTTGTGGCCGGGCATATGCATTCTGACCGGCTTCCTTTGGGCGTAATCGCACATTGCGTCAATAATGGTGCGTTTATCTCGTGACATTCGTTCTCCTACTTTCTTGAAATGGCGTGCCGATGCCTTATACGCCTATCGAAGGTATTCGGCGCAATTGACGCAGGTGGGGTTGTACCTTAGCTGCACGCCATACAAATTACCACGTTATATCTATTATGTCGACGAAGATATTTGGCATTCACCACAGATGTTTACTAAGATCAACGCACCCGTTACTTTTGAAAGATACACCCTCTTGTTCAAGTTTTTCCCGCTGGCCTGGCCAACCGCACACGGTCCTGCCCTGTACGTTTACCACCCGGTGACATGGAAGCCCTTGGGGAGCGGCGCTCATGGCCCACCCCACTGTGCGCGCACCGCCGAAGTATCCGATCATTTGAGCAATCCGCCCGTAAGTGGTGACTCGGCCCGGAGGTATTTGCTCGACGATTTGGTAGACGGCGGCGAACACCGCACCCCGCCCAGTCTTTTTGCTTTTCTCAAAAGTAGCCATACCCCGCCCCCGAAAGTTTAGTCTAAAACCCCGTAAAAAAGCGCGGCCGCACGCAACTGGTGGGCCGCGCCTTCCTAATCTACCCTACTTAGTGGGGTCTTCCCCCAAAATGAACTTGCGCATATCGTCTGTAACTTCTTGAATGTTGTCTTCACCCAAATAAGCCATATGACCTGCTTTATAGCCTTTTACGAACACACGATCCCGGGGCAGGTCGGTGTGATCCAAAGTGTAGTACAAGATGCCAATCTGTGTGCAAATATCGTACCACCCGTTCACGAAGAAAGTGCGCATGCCAGGCACTCTACGCATGGCGGTACTTAGGCTTTCAGCCGTATTCTGTCCTTTTATGTCGTTATTCCAGATGGGGTACAAACCTCCAGAGTTGACGAAGTTGCGATCCCACTTGATGCCCAGTAGCGGAAAGACTTCCCCGCACAAAATCGACTGGAAGAACGGGTCATATTTACCTTGGGACGGGTCGTCACGCACGCCCCATTTTTCTTCGTCGAGCAAGGGCTCGTACAATGGGCGAGTGATCCTTCCGTCGAGACGAGCCACGGATTTGCCCTTTTCTTTTAGAAGCTCGCGCCGAAATTCAACATCATCTACTGCCAAAGCGCGTTTCTCTAAATACTCTCGGGATACCCCTGTGTAATAAATAACTTTTTCGATTATATGTTCCCTTGCCTCACCTTGCAGCGATTCGCCTTGATAGAGCGCCAACAGGTATTCGGTGTCAGCAAACTCCTTAGCCTCGCACACAAATTCTTCCACAGTCTGCTGTGAGGGATGGTTATGGTACCAGTGGGTAGCGGCCAAAGTGGGAAACGCTAAGACAGCGGGATAAACCTGTTTTTTGTCGCCGAAATGCTTCCCGTTGGTCACCGTGTTACCTATCATAATAATGCCGTCAAACGGTACGCTGAACGCCCTATCCGAGGCACCCAGGGAACCCCTGCCTGCCACAGTGCTTGCCCGCGTGCATCCATAGCTCTCCCCAACCATATACTTGGGGCTTTCCCAGCGGTTGTACCGGGCTAACCAAGCCTGAATGAAAGTGAGAAGCGCTTCGGCATCAGCTTCAATTCCGTAGAACAGATCCTTTTTTTCGGGGTCAAGCAGACGTCCAAAACCGGTTCCCACGGGGTCGATTAATACCAAATCGGCCACGTCCAAAAGGCATTGCTCATTGTCGCACGCCTCATACGGCGGTAAAGGTGTTCCTTCGTCGTCTATGTCTTCGGGATATTTGACTCTTTTAGTACCCAAAAAACCAACGTGAACCATCATTGACGAGGTGCCGGGGCCGCCGTTGAAACCAAACAGAACCGGACGGGATTTGGCGTCTTTTACATCTGAACGGAAATACGAGTAGGAGAACAGAGAAGCGATTGGTTTACCTTCATCGTCGTAGAAAACATTGTCTTCCGAAACGGTGTGGTAAGGGACTTTTACACCGCGAAGAGTGATGCTTCCTTCCCCGGTAAACCGAGACGGGGCAAAAACATCCGTTCTTAACACAATAGTTCCCTCCTAAAAATAACTAATAACGGAGCCCGAAGTGTTTTCGTTTTTATTGTATCACGAACACGCTGGACAAGAACAAACACTGTGTGGTCGCGGCGTGGCGATTACTTTTTATGGGCGCCTTAGGTTAAAATGTTTACGACTACGACAGGCAGGAGAAACGGGCATGTCGACTACCGGGGAGAAACTGCATAACAAAAGAGGTGTTCCCATTTTGTTCGTGGCACTGATGCTTTTGGTGCTAAGCGCCTCGGCCTGCACTACCGCCCTTTCTCCTTCCCAGATAATTACCAGGTGGAACAGGCTAGTAAACGAGCCCTCCCCTATGGAAAAGCTTAAAAAGTGGGAGGAAGATTTGGATTTTTTAACCCGCGAGCTTGAAAGACACCATAAAAACCTGTATCACAGCATATCCCGGGAGCAATTCTTGTCTGACACCAAAAAATTAAAAGATAATTTGTCACTTCTGGACGACACAGGCCGATTCGTTGAGTTTGTGAAGCTTGTGGCGAGCATAGGTGATCCCCACACGTCCATAGCGTTTACCGCACCTGTACATTGGTTTCCAATACAAGTTTATCAGTTCAAAGAAGGAACATATGTTGTGGCCGCGGGAGGCGAGTACGCCGATATAGTAGGGTGGCGCCTCATGAGCATTGGGGGCGCTGCCCTGGAGGAGATATACCAAAATCTTATTCCTACTGTCGCCCATGAAAACGAAGCTATGCTCAAAACCGGGCTGACCGAAGTAATAAGGTGCGCTGAAGTTCTCAAGCATTACGGATACGTTGACAGCTTGTCAGAAGGGAACTTCGTGTTTCAGGACCAGGACGGCCAATGTAGAGATGTTCTTATGGCCACTTCTCTCAACATACTGAATTATGGCACAGTAAGAATGGAGTACCTTCTTGACCATCCCCCTACCGCGCTTTCCAGGCAAGATTTGGGCAAATCTTACTGGTACAGATACCTTGAAACAGATAACCTCCTTTATTTTCAATACAACGCTTGCGTAGACGACAGATACAACCCGTTTCGCAAGCAATCCCAGGGGGCCATGAAAGTCGTCGACGAAAACAATGCGGGAAAATTCGTGCTAGACTTACGGAATAACAAAGGGGGAAGCCAAAAAGTCGCGCTTCCTCTTCTAAAGGCGCTATCCGATTCAAAAACTATTAATCAAACTGGCCACCTGTTTGTGATAATAGGCCGAGCGACTTTTTCAGCCGCCATTCTCAATGCCCTGAAACTCAAAAACGAAACCAAAGCCATATTCGTGGGCGAGCCCACCGGGGGAAAGCCCAACCATTTTGGGGCTATCAATTCTTTTAATCTCCCAAATTCGGGCCTTCACGTGTGGTATTCAAAACAATATTTCGAAAGCTCTACTGATGACCAGGATAGCCTATACCCCGACATTCTAATAGAACCATCGTTTTCGGACTATTTGTCTGGCACGGACCCGGCCCTAGAATGGATAATCCACCGGGAGCCGGAATCCAATTGATTCCCTTTCACAGAAGCATGTCTTGGGAAAACCGTTTTTCGTGGTCTAGTAAGAATCTCTTGACAGAAAGCCCCCCGCCAAAGCCCGTCAGGCTGCCATCGCTCCCCACCACACGGTGGCAAGGAACCACGATTGGAATGGGATTGTGATGATTCGCCATGCCTACCGCGCGGGTAGCCTTGGGCCTCCCTACCTTTACGGCAACATCCTTGTAAGAAAGCGTTTCCCCATAAGGTATGGTCTGAAGGGCTTCCCAGACCAAACGCTGAAATTCAGTGCCGGTAAGGTCCAGAGGAAGATCGAACTGTTTCCTTTTGCCACCGAAATATTCGTTAAGCTGTGTGATGGCCTGGTCTATCACAGCTGTTTTGGCAACTTCACATAAGGCGGGGCATTCCTGGTTGGCGAACAATATGAAGACTACTTTTCCGTTTTCTTCGCCAATTCCAAGCCTTCCGATAGGATAATCCTCAAACCATACATGTCTCACAAGCAACCCTCCCGATATGTTTATGATATAACATTTTTCGTCATTCTCACAGAAATTTCCTCTTCTTTGGTGTGTAATACCCCCGGAAAACAGTATAGCTGAGCACGGATGCTCACTTAGGGGGCTTGCTGAGCATGGATGCTCACTTAGGGGGCTTGCTGAGCACAGGCGCTCACTTGAAGGGCTTGCTGAGCATGGATGCTCACTTAGGGGGCTTGCTGAGCACAGGCGCTCAC
>CAYPVF010000091.1:3985-7995 GCA_964414105.1 uncultured Eubacteriales bacterium | reverse complement strand
TTCTGTAATTTCCGAAATCGACGATTCGGGCTTTTTAGGCTCGCCGGAGCAACCGACGAAAAACAAAAATACGGCCAAAACACATGCGACGGCTACAAGCCGTGGGACAAAACGCGTCAATTGAGACCCTCCCCCGGTCAGACTATGGTCATCTTACGTAAATTAGGATGCGGGTGTGACCTGGGTACAGGCATGCGTTCATCGTTCTGTAACCGGATTCTGGAGCAATGGTATGATACCCAATAGGACAGTCTAGAAAAGGAATCACAAACCCGGAAAGGACGATTTGGGCCAGGTTGTTGAAAAAAGATGTCTTTTCGGATACCGAAAGAAAACTTCGTTACTACGCCTTCCTGGAAACAGAAGGGCTGTTTTCGCGTTTCTCAGTTACCTATGAAGGCCTCACTACTTCCCAAGCTGAAGACAGGCAAGACGAATTTGGCGAAAATGTTATCACCGCGGGGCACAAAAACACGGCGCTACACAGGCTTTTTGAGGCTGTTATAAACCCCTTCAACCTGATTTTGTTGGTTGTGGCGGGTGTCACCTATTTTACCGACGTTGTGCTGTCTCCAACGCCCAGTTTTCTCACTGTGGTCATTATTCTGTCCTTGGTAACGCTTTCAAGCGCGGTGGCGTTCGTGCAAAGCAGGCGTTCAGACGCCGCAGTTGAAAAACTATCTAGGATGATCTCGAACAAAGCCGATGTTTGGCGTGACGGCGAAATTGTGGAGATTCAAATGGATCAAGTGGTTCCCGGGGATATCGTCAGGCTTTCTGCCGGCGACATGTTGCCCGCCGATGTGAGGTTTTTGTCTACTAAAGACACATTTGTGGCGCAATCGGCCCTTACCGGCGAATCAAACCCGGTGGAAAAATTCGCCGAACTGCCCAAAGCTCAGGGCGGAGCCCTTACGGATTTACCCAATATTGGGTTTATGGGATCTAACATAGTAAGCGGAAGTTCTGTCGCGCTTGTTTTGGCTACAGGAAACGACACATATTTTGGGGCCATGGCCAAGTCCTTAACGGGTGATAGGGCGAAAAACAGTTTTGAACGCGGGGTAGGCTCTGTCAGTAACCTTTTGATACGGATGATGCTGGTCATGGTGCCTATCGTGTTCCTCATAAACGGTATAGCCAAGAAGAATTGGCTCGGCGCGCTGTTGTTTTCCGTAAGCATAGCAGTTGGGCTTACCCCGGAGATGTTGCCCGTCATCATGGTTTCCACCCTAGCTAAAGGCGCTTTAGCCATGTCGACCCACAAAGTTATAGTGCGTACGCTAGGCGCGATACAAACTTTCGGCGAAATGGATGTGCTGTGCACCGACAAAACCGGAACTCTGACCGAGGACAAAATCGTGCTGGAAAAATACATGAATGTTCATGGAGAAGACGATACAAGAATACTGCGGCACGCGTATCTCAACAGCTATTTCCAGACGGGGCTAAAGAACCTGATTGATTTAGCTATCATCCACCGGGCTGAAAAGAACGGGCTAGAACCGATTCTGCGTTCTTATACCCGAATAGACGAGATTCCTTTTGATTTTTCCCGCCGAAGAATGAGCGTGGTTTTGACCGACGCTGACGGAAAACGGCAGCTGATTACAAAGGGCGCCGTAGAAGAAATGGCCGCCATTTCGTCTTTCATAGAACTAAACGGTGAAGTCGTTCCCATGACCCCGGACACAGAAAAAGCGGCAATGGATATCTATGAAAGATACAACTCCGATGGGTTAAGGATGATAGCGGTTGCCCAAAAGAACGATGTTCCCGAAATAGGCGCTTTTGGCGTAAATGACGAAAAGGACATGGTACTCATAGGTTTTGTAGGGTTTCTCGACCCCCCAAAAGAAAGCGCAAAAGCTGCTATTACGGCTTTAAGCGATCATGGAGTACGCACTGTGGTGTTGACTGGGGATAGCCAAGGCGTAGCGGTCAAAGTTTGCGACAAGGTAGGGGTTGACACATCGTGTATGTATACAGGCCCCGATATAGAGGACATGTCGGAGCAGCAGTTGCTCTCGGCGGTGGCAACATGTGACCTTTACGCGAAAATGTCCCCAGCCCAAAAAGAAACGGTTGTAAGGGCGTTTCAGACTTTGGGGCACACCGTAGGCTACATGGGTGACGGCATAAACGACGCTCCGCCCCTTAGACAGGCTGATGTGGGCATCTCAGTGGATACGGCGGTGGACATAGCCAAAGAGACGGCAGACGTAATTTTGCTGGAAAAAGACTTGATGGTTCTTGAAGAAGGCGTTTTAGAAGGCAGACACACCTTTGGGAACGTGATGAAATACATAAAAATGGCCGCCAGCGGGAATTTCGGCAACATGATATCAGTAATTTTCGCCAGCATATTTCTGCCTTTTTTGCCAATGCTTCCAGTTCAGATACTAACCCAGAACTTACTCTCGGATTTTTCCCAACTGGGCATTCCTTTTGACACGGTTGACCAAGAATACGCAATGAAGCCAAGGAAATGGGATACGGATTCCATTAAGTCTTTTATGATAGTCCTAGGCCCCCTAAGCACTGTGTTCGATCTGCTGACTTTCGCGATTTTATGGTGGGTTATTGGAGCAAATACTGTGGAGTTGTCGCCCTTGTTCCACTGCGGTTGGTTTGCTTTCGGCACCTTGTCCCAAGTGTTGGTTATTCACACCATCCGTACAGCCAAAATCCCATTTATACAAAGCAGGCCATCGCCGGCTTTGTTTTGGTCGTCGTTTATCGTGGCCGTGGTGACGATTATCATTTGTTTTACAGGTTTGTCTTCAGTTTTGTTGATGAAACCATTGCCAATCATCTACGCGCCTTGGTTGGCGGGTATTCTGGTCGCCTATTTCGCCGGAGCCCAAGCCATAAAGAAATTCTACACGGCAAAGTACGGCGAATGGATGTAGGCTCCTGTGATTTTCGGGGGAGGAACAAAACATGACCAAAAACATAACGCTCAAAGAAGCAAAGTTTCGTTGCCCAAAGTGCAAATTCGACGCCCTTAGCTGGCCAGGAGATCTCATTATGACAAAAAGGCTTACTGGCGAAGAAACGCCGGAAGAGGCAGCGCCGCATCTCAAATGTAAAAGGTGTCAGGTGCAGGTAGAGGTGAATTACGAAGCCGACTGCGGGGCTCTGGAGAATGTTAACAGCGTCGACATGCGGGGTAAGGTCCTATTCATCAATAAAACCCGGTATTCGGCACTTGTGAAGGTTCCTGGAAAGCTTGTTATAGCCTGTAGCGATATAAGGATTATTTTGGAGGGTGATGATCGGGAGTTATCACACATCGCTTGGGGGCTTGCTCACGATCTGGAGGTAAACCCCAATGGCACCACCGTGATACAGCTTGCCGACAGTATAAGCGCTGTACTTGGGTGATTTCCAAGACTGTCCGTGAAAAATCTACGCGCGTCTGTTGACAACCAAAAAACCTTTGATAAAATGGGCAAAACACAACACTCGTGTAAAAGTCATGCGGAAGGAAAGTAGGTTGGCTAAATCTTTCAGGGAAAAGGTGTCGTGACTGAAAACACCTTTAAGATTGACTCAACCGAAGTTCCCTTCCAAACTGCTAAGGTGAAATGGCAGTAGTCTTAGCCGGGTTCCGCCGTTAAAAGGAAGAAGTATCGGAGTAATCTCTCCCGTACTTTTCGTAAAGCGGGCAGATATCTGCCAACCAGGGTGGTACCGCGAAAAACAGCTTTTCGTCCCTTAGAGGGCGAAAAGTTTTTTGTTATCCGGCGCTTTTGGGGCGGGGGCAAAAGGAGCTGATGGGGAACCACACCCACCTTTCCAAAAAGTATGACCCTATTTAGGAGGAAAAGCCATGAAAAAACTTGCCGCAAAAGCCGCGTGGATGACTGTTGCCATAAGCATTTTACTTGGAACACTCTTGACCGCGTGTTCTCCCCAAAGCGGCCCCGAGGACCCAAATGTGGGAAAAAGCATCAGACTTGGGATAATCCAGTACGCGACTCATCCTTCTCTAGACGCCGCCAGGG
>CAYPVF010000091.1:0-3975 GCA_964414105.1 uncultured Eubacteriales bacterium | reverse complement strand
TGGATGCATTGAAAGCCAACGGTTACGAGGACGGAGACAAGCTGGCAATAACCCTGGCCAACGGAGAGGGCGACCAACCTACTATTAGGTCCATTGCCCAGCAGTTTTCTGAGGATGAATTTGACCTTATTTTGGCGATCGCAACACCCGCGGCGCAAGCTATGGCAAATGCCGCAAAAGAGACTCCCATTTTGATTACCGCCGTTACCGATCCCGTGTCAGCCGGGTTGGTGGAAACGCTTGAAAAACCTAACACAAACGTCACGGGAACGTCTGATTACGTTTCAGTACATACCCAGTTGGACATGGTGAGGCAGATCGTGCCCGAAGCCGTCAGGCTTGGCGTAATTTACAACAGCGGTGAAGAGAATTCTCAGGTGCAAGTAGAGGAAGTAAAAGCGTATGCTAAAGACCACGGCCTCACAGTGATTGAAGCCACACCAACTAATTCCAGCGAAGTCTTGCAGGCAGCCCAGTCACTGGTAGGCAAAGTCGACGCCATCTATGTGCCCACCGATAACACCGCGGTTTCCGGTATGGAAGCCATTGTTAAGGTTTGCAATGAAGAAAAAATACCCCTTTTCCCCGCTGAGGGTGATTCTGTCGCCAGGGGTGGTTTGGCAAGCGCCGGTGTGGATTACTACAGACTCGGCAAACAAACAGGGGAGCAGGCCCTAGCGATCATAAACGGGGAAAACCCCGGTGATATACCAGTGGAGATACAAGAGGAAGTATCCGTCATAGTCAATCTTAATACCGCCCGAACAGTGGGAGTAAGCATTCCCCAAGCTGTTTTGGACATAGCCGTAGACATAATAGACGAATAGACCATAAGACCAAGAGGTGGACACCCGTGAGCTTAAAAATCTTAATCGGTGCGACAGAGTTGGGCCTTGTGTTCGGGGTAATGGCTCTGGGGGTGTACATCACCTATAGGATATTGGATTTTCCGGATATGACGGTTGACGGCAGCATCACTTTGGGGGCTGCTGTAGCAGCAATATGCATACGGGGCGGGCACAGCCCTTGGCTGGGGCTTGCCCTTGCCCCTTTGGCCGGGGCATTGGCGGGGCTTGTTACAGGGTTTTTGCACGCCAAATTTCGTATCGCCCCGCTTTTGGCCGGTATTCTCACTATGACCGGGCTTTATTCGGTTAACTTGCGGATAATGGGTAGGGCTAATTTGCCCCTTTTGGGTACCAAAACGATAGTTGACGGCCTGGGCGTCTTGGGCGCGCCTGCCAAAATGCATTGGGTATTGTGGGGCCTGGTATGCATTATTCTGACGGTACTTTCGTTGTGCTGGTTCTTTAAGACCGAGGTAGGGCTTGCTCTTAGGGCTACCGGCGATAACGAGATTATGGGCGAGAGCCAAGGCATTAACGTCGATAGCATGAAAATATTGGGATTGGCTTTGGGTAATGCCTTGGTGGCTTTTTCTGGGGCCATAGTTGCGCAGCTTCAAGGTTTTGCCGATATGGGGATGGGCATAGGCACCATTGTGGCAGGTTTGGCTGCGGTAATTATTGGCGAAACGCTTATGGATACTCAAACTATACCCCGGGCCCTTACGGCTGTCATCTGTGGTTCACTAACCTACAGAATTGTAATTTCACTTGCCCTAAGGATGGGTCTGCAGGCGACTGACCTGAAATTGGTCACGGCGGTGTTAGTGGTGTTTGCTTTGTCCGTGCCGAAATTTGGTCTTAAGGGGAAGACGGCGGGTGTGGGGAGGTGGCTTGGTGCTGCAGCTAAGAAAAATAACCAAAATCTTCAACAAGGCTAGTGTGAACGAGAAGAAGGTATTGAACGCGCTAGATCTAGTGCTTAGCCCCGGGGATTTCGTCACTGTGATAGGCAGTAATGGCTCAGGTAAATCAACCATGTTAAACGCCATAGCCGGGGTTTTTCCCTTGGAGGACGGGAGCATCCTTTTGGGAGGTGATGATATCACGAGGCTTCCCGGCCACAAAAGGGCCGGGCTCATAGGCAGAGTGTTTCAAGACCCTATGGTAGGTACAGCTGCAACCATGACTATAGAAGAGAATCTGTCAATAGCTACAAAAAGAGGCCAAGCCCGGGGCCTTAAAAAGGCTATGGATAAAAATCAAAGAAACCGCATGAGACAGGAACTGTCTTACTTCGGCCTTGACCTCGAAAAAAGGCTTACCACGCCGGTTGGTTTATTGTCTGGGGGACAAAGGCAAGCGCTTACTCTGTTGATGGCGATTTTTAGCCAGCCGCGTCTTTTGCTTCTGGATGAACATACGGCAGCTTTGGACCCTAAAACGGGGAAGAAAGTGTTGGAGCTTACCCAAAGTTTGATTCAAAACCTTAAGCTCACGACTTTGATGGTTACGCACAACATCGCTGACTCTTTAAGGGTAGGCAACAGGACAATTATGATGCACCAGGGGCAAATCATCCTCGATGTTAGCGGTGACAAAAGAGAGCGGATGACAACCAACGATATTTTGCACCTTTTTGAAACCAACAGCGGCGAGACTTTACTTACAGACCGTGTTCTTCTGAGCAGGCCTTCTCCTTAATAAAGGAGAAGGCGGGGGGTTACCCCCCCCGGCCGGAACCTCCGCAGTCTTAAGCGTTAAGAGTTTGGGAAAACCGAAGGGCAAGTGGGTGGTACAGTAGGCAGCCCACACCTATCGACCCAGGATTCTCTTGGCGTACAGAAATTGGTGGTCATCTCAACAGTTACCGGCGCAACTGTTTGGATACTTTGACAGACGAAAACGCTAATCCTGATTTTGTCTCTAAAAACTGTGGATTGGCAAGTGAAACCGGAAACTCGAACCACCAAAGACGTGCCGGGCGGGGCGCACAGGAACGCCGTTTCAACAAATGTTAACGGGATAGGCCGTGACAAGATTTGCACCTGATTAGCGCATTCGGGTTCAGTCCAGCTTACAATCAATTTTACATATAGTTTCTTTTGGAAAGTAACCTTCTGCAAAACAACAGTGGAGCCTTCTACTTCGTACCGATGGTCTTCTCTGGGGCAGACTTCGGTAGCGTCCACTTTTGTGTTCAGGGGCAAGGGATTGCCGTACTTATCCGTCAAAATGCATTTTACTTTTGGATTCCTAACGTCCGGCGGAACCTGTGTTTCAAAGCATTGACACGATATCGGGACTTCTGTGGTTAAACAGCCGCCCTGAACAACCCAATCATATACTTGCTCAACGTTAACACATAGCACGTTTGGTTTTGGGGTGTGACACTTGGTTTCCACGAATTCCCCTCCTTTGTGGGGTGTGCTTTGATACCAAGTTATGTTTAGTTGACTTAAAAGGTGAAGGGATGAGAAACCAATAGCTTGAATTTTCCCCAAAAGGAGGTAAAGCCCGTTAAAAGCGGCTTACGCATTTTTACCCGCGAAATAACCGCCGTGTACAGCTTGAAGCACCCTATTGACGCTCAAGCAATCCCCTATCTGTACAAATTTGCCCGCACCGCCAAGGCGAAGCCTTTCAACTACTTCGTTCCTAGGAGCCATACCGACGGCAACCACGATTGTGTCGGCCTCAAAACAACGGTTATGGCCGTCTTTGTCGACGCAGTGAACTTCGTTTGCCCGAATTTCGGTTGCCGTTAGGGAGGTGAATGTCCTCAAATTATCGCGAAGCTTTGCGAACTCCAGCATCATGGCTTTGAAGTGCAAAACTGGCGTACCTGGAGCTAGCTCGTCTTTCGTTTCAACTATTGTTACATGTTTCCCCTTCATGGCAAGGGCCAACCCTTCTTCGCAGCCTGCCAGCCCTCCGCCGATGATCACGATTTTTTCGCCAACTGTTATTCCAGAATCGTGGATTGAGGTGATCTGGATTACGTTGGGGCCGTCTATGCCTGGGATTTGGGGTACCACGGGTTCCGCTCCTATGGCGCAGATGAGGGTATCGGGTAAAACTTCTTTCATAAGTTCGGGGGTAACTTCAGTGTTTAACGAGACCCGGATGT
>CAYPVF010000090.1:3274-8105 GCA_964414105.1 uncultured Eubacteriales bacterium | reverse complement strand
GGATGGCCGTGGTTGGAGTAGCTTTCAACTTGAAAGGGGACCCCCCGGAAGAGGGCGAACCTCCCGACCTTTGTGCCGAACTTGATTCCGAATCCACAGTTTTGGCTGTGGCCGAAGCGCTTAAGGCGTACGGCCACGATGTTTTTTTCTTGGAAGGAAATTCGGATATTATAAGCCAATTGCGGGTAAGACCGGCGGATATCGTTTTCAACATGTCTGAGGGGCTGAAAGGTGAGTCTAGGGAAAGCCACATTCCCGCCGTTTTGGAGATGCTGGGTGTCCCTTACACCGGTTCGGGTGTGCTGGCTTTGGCTATAACACTTGACAAGCCGCTTTCCAAGAAGATTTTGGCCTATCATGGCGTTCCCACAGCGCCTTTTAAAGTGTTTGAAACAGAAAGTGACATCGATGAACAGGGGCTAAGATTCCCGATCTTTGTAAAACCCTCCCACGAAGGCTCCAGTATGGGTATTTCCCCAAGCTCTCTATGCCCGGGTCCTTTGGATTTGTACAGGGAAGCTAGGCGACTTCTGCACCAATACAGGCAACCCGTGTTGGCAGAAGAGTTTTTGCCGGGCCGAGAGTTTACTGTAGGCATTTTGGGGAATCAAAAGCCTGTTGTTTTTCCTGTAATGGAAATCAATTTTGACAAGGTGCCGCCCAGACACGGCAACTTATACAGCAGGCAGTTCAAAACCGATTGGGACGACAATTCGTACTATTCTTGTCCGGCTAATATTTCTCCCGAGCTAGAGGCTGATCTAAAAGAGATGGCACTGAACACCTACAGAATTTTGGGGTGCCGGGACTTTTCAAGGGTTGACTTAAGGCTTGATCGTTACGGTAACCCTAATGTTATGGAAATTAACCCTTTGCCGGGCATGGCCCCGGGGTTTTCTGACTACCCGCGTATAGCCCAAAAGGCAGGATGGTCTTACGCAGATTTGGTTAACGGTGTTCTTGAGTGCGCTTTGCGCCGTTACGGGCTGAGGCACCTTGTTTCACCTAGGTTTTCCAAAGAAATAGCCTGACAATTTTGCACTAACACATACTGGCCGCGCTTCTTTTGGGGCGCGGTTTTCATTTTCTAAACAATTCTAATCCTGGCTTACATTGCATTTCTTGAACTGGAGGGATTGCGCAAAGCGCGTTGAATACCTAGAGATGTCCTGTACAACAAAGGTTTTATGGGGTAGGAGAGGCGTGTTTCTTGTCAAAAGCAAATCTAGAATCAACACAACGGTACACCTTTTTGGGATCAAGAGTTGGGCTCAGGCCGGTGCAAGAGAACGATATAGACCAGTTGATAAAGTGGGATTCTGACGAAGAGATTGTAAAGTGGACGGGAAAGCAGTTTTCTGGCAAGGAGGAGGCAAGAAGCTGGTATTTACATAAACACCATTTGTTAAGACGGTCTTTTGTCATTGAGCTTCGCGAAGGCACTTCCATTGGCGAAATCCAGGTGGTTAACATTTCGTGGCGGCTTCGTTCCGCGGAAATACGTGTAGCCATCGGTGAAACGCGTTTTTGGAGCAAAGGGTTTGGACAAGACGCCATTTCGGCTTTGCTGAAGGGTCTTTTTAGATCTACATCCCTGCGTGAGATATATCTGCGAGTGGACGACGAAAACACTAGGGCAAAAAAGTGTTACTGCAGAATTGGGTTCAAAGCCAAGGGTAAAGTGGAGGTTCCTACCGGGGAGGGGCGCGATGGGTTCCGCCGCCTCATTTTGATGACCATAACCCAGGAAACTTTTGCTACGCGTGGTGGGGAGTAAGGGACTCGAACCCCTGACCTCGTGCATGTGAGGCACGCGCTCTAACCGACTGAGCCAACTCCCCACGCATGAAATATAATAGCAGACTCATAAGGCATAATCAATGCCAAGGTAAGTTTACCCAAACCCTATTCTAGCAGGAACATTGCTGCTATTAACAGTATTACTTCTATATATGGGTATGCAGGTTCTTGATTTTCCCCCGTACAAATGGCGCGAAAGGATGGTTTCGTATTGCCCCGGTTGGCCCCGAAGACAAAATCTAGATGGCTTAATCTGTTAGCGGCAGTGTTGGCTGTAGGGCTTTTCACGGTTGGAAAGACTGTGTTTTCCCCCAGACCGCAGAAATTCCAGTGCAAGTACTTGCCACTGGAAAGCCGCCCCTCCATAGAAAATGTCGTGAGCCTTGACTGGCTAAAAGATGAAATCCAATGGCTTTCCAGTTGTCAGCTGCCAAACGGGGCCATCCTAATGACACCCAAAAGTGATACCGTCATTCCCTATTTTGCCAATTTAGCGGCGTCTGTAATGGCTGATTATGACACGGATTGGACCAAACAATATATCTTATGGTATTTGGACAATATCAACAGGCCAGATAAATGGGGGGTAGGGGGCACCATATACGATTACCGCGTGAAAAACGGAGAGATGCTTGCGACAAAAGACTACGATTCCGCGGACAGTTACGCATCCACGTTTTTGTCGCTAGTATCCCGCTACTACGCAATCACTGGCGATGATGAATTCATCCATAGCCAAAAGGAATCTTTGGACCTTATCGCGTCAGTTCTCACCGAACTTATGGATGCCGATGGCTTAATCAGAGTTAAGCCAAAAAGCGCAACCAAATACTTGATGGACAACGCCGAGAATTACCGGGGATTAACAGATTGGTCCCAAACCCTTGATTCACTGGGGCTTTGGGAAGAAGCCACGAGCTTTGCAGATTTGGCTTGTGAAATACGACAATCCATCGACGACAATTTGTTTAATCTAAAAACTGGGGATTACGCGTGGTCCAGCGCGTGGCGGTGGAAAAGGTACCCCCAAGGCCGGCGGTGGTATCCTGACGCAGTGTCACAGGTGTTCATGATATCTACGGGTTTGTTGGAACCGCATGGGTCAAGGGCCGAAGCCGTATGGCAAACGTTCAATAAACGCTTTCCAAACTGGGAATGGGGCGATACGGGCGACGAGTTTCCTTGGGTAGAGGTGGCTGTGGCGGCTGTTCAAATGGACCAGCCCGACAAGGTCAGGGACTTTTTACTTTGGTTACAAGAACAGAAAGCCCAAGATAAAGGGCGGTGGAATGTGATGGAGTCGGCGAGTCTCATAAAGGTTCATCAAATGCTTGGGGGCTTTTCTTTGGATGTGGTCAAAGCCGGGTCCCAAAGGAACCCGGCCTGACACAGAAGTTTACATATTGTATCTATTTCACGTTAAGTTCCAGCTGCCAAGCCAAAAACGCCCACATGTTGGCCTGTTCGTCCACGATTTTGTGCAAAGGTTTACCCACACCGTGCCCGGCGTCGGATTCGACGTTGAGCAATATGGGGTTTTCTGAGCCCGACGTGTTTTGAACCGCTTGAAGCAAAGCTGTCATCTTTCGGGCGTGGCATGGATCCACTCTGCTGTCTGAAGTAGCGGTGAAAGTGTACATTGCAGGGTACACAGTCTTGGGATCCACGTGATGGTAAGGAGAATAGGCGTATAGCCATTGGAATTCGTCGGGTTTGGCTGGGTCGCCGTACTCGGATGTCCAGATGTAAGCTATTAGGAATTCGGGGAATCTCACCATGTCCAAAAGCGGCACTCCGCAAACTAGTGCCTTGAACAGATCGGGCCTTTGGGTTATGGTGGCTCCCATGAGAAGTCCGCCGTTGGAGCGGCCAAAAGCACCCAAGTGCTCCTTATCCGTATAGCCTTGGGCTACAAGGTAGTCGCCTGCCGCGGCGTAATCGTCGAAAACGTTCTGCTTGTTTTCCCTCATGCCCGCTCTGTGCCATTCTTCCCCGTACTCACTGCCGCCCCTAAGATTCGCCACGGCGTAAATACCGCCTTGTTCAAGCCAAGGTATGGCGGTGGGTGAATATGCAGGTGTTCTGGGGAGGTTAAAGCCGCCGTATCCCGTAAGCAACGTGGGAATGGGCTTTGAGCCGGGCAGACCAGGTGAGACAGTGGATTTATAAAGGATGAACATGGGAATTCTGGTTCCATCTTTGGAGGGGTAAAACACTTGCTTGACCACGATATCGTTAAAATCGAGAGGCTGTTTGCTCGACAAAACCGCAATCGGTTCCTGGGGTTTGTCCAAATCCAGATAGTATATTGAAGGCGCCAAGGCGAAGGATTCCAGAACGAATAACAGGCTAGACCCAACAACTTCACCTGTGACTTCTGAAACAGCGCCCATTACGGGCAACGCAATTTCTTTTTTGTCGTTTCCATCCGAGTCGTATGAATAAAGGTGGGATACCGCGTCTTTAAGGTAGCATGTTACGAGTCGTCCGCCCGCATAACTTACAGACTGTAAAGTAGAGTCGGGAGATTCGGGAATAATGTCCTCCCACTGAAAATCCGGCCCGGAATTGAGTCTTGCGGCTATCACCTTGTACCGGGAAGCGTTCCAGTTGGTGAGCACGTACAAAGTGTCTCCCAGTATTCGGCCGTGGAATAAAGCATCGTGCCCTGTGATTATAGGTGTAAAGCCGCCTTGAACATGGGTTTCATCCCTATAATAAAGGTCGGTATTGTTCCACCCGTGTGTCACGGTCAAAAGAAGGCGCTTGCCGTCATCGGAGAGGGAAATGCCGTACATTTCGTTTTTCGGCCTGTCGTGTCCCCCGTAAACCAAAATATCCGAGGATGGATCCGTCCCCACCACGTGGTAGAACAGTTTCCTGTAGTAAAACTCGTCTCCCGGAGGCACGTCGCCCGGGGTTGGATATCGATTGTAATAGAACGCTTTGCCATCGGGTTTCCAAACCACGCCCGCGTTCCGGCATCGGGTTATGGTGTCGGGAAGGTGCTCCCCCGATGATGTGTTCAGTA
>CAYPVF010000090.1:0-3264 GCA_964414105.1 uncultured Eubacteriales bacterium | reverse complement strand
CGTCGCCTTTTTCGGAGTATCCGTATGCCAAAAGCTTCCCGTCATCAGATGGATGCCACCAATCCAAAGCCACCAGTCCTTCACGGCTTGCGGCGTTGGGATCAAGTATTATATGTTCTTGGCCCAAGGTATTACCTTCCAAAAGCCGGTAGCACAAAAGTGGCTGGTTAGCGCCTTCCTCTCTTCTTGTGTAAAACAGCATTTCGCCTTTGAGAACTGGGGCCCCCACTGTTTCCATAGACACTATCTCAGTCAAACGCTGGGAGAATACGGGCCTTTCCGAAAGCTGGCTCAACACTTCCTCAGTGCGCCGGTTTTGGGCCTCCGTCCATTCCACCGTCTCCCGGCTGGTTCCATCCTCCAGCCATCGGTAGGGGTCTTGAATAACCACTCCGTGCACCACGCCTGTCACGGGGCGAACTGGGCTGTGGGGCGCTTCGGGTATATCGATCACGCGCTTTTGGTTTGCCATAAAACTCGCACACTCTCCTTTCACTGAAGATTTCTTTGCTTTTATCGTGAAACCTTTTAGCGGCCAAATAAGGTTTGCCTAAACCTGGCACACGTCAAGCACCTGGCAAATGCTGTCCAGCAAAAAATCGGGGTTTTCTTCCACAAGCGATTCTTTTAGACCGGCGCCGTAGGTGACTGCCGCCGATTTCACACGCAATCCGGGCATTACAGTATCGGCATTTTTGGCGGCCCTCACGTCGAAAATAGTATCGCCTACCATTAGTACACAGCCCGATGTCACATCCATGAACTCCAGTGCCATGAGAATCGGAGTTGGGTCGGGTTTGTGTTTCGGCGCATCGTCGTGACATATAGCGACTTCAAAGAAGGAGTCTATTTCTGCCGACTTTAGCCCTATTTGTGCCGAGTGCCGTCTTTTGGACGTGACCACGCCCAACCTTAATCCGGCTTTTTTGAGCGTTTCTAAGGTGCCATGAACGCCGGGATATGGTTGTACAAGGTTTTTGTGTACGTTTAGATTGTGGTCTACGTAAACTTTGGCTGCCTCTTGAGCCCGGCCCGGTATAAGCGATTCCAACACTTCAATTAAAGGGATGCCCATGGTGTCTTGCAGCACGTGGTCAGGGGGTATGTTTCCCGTAAAATGCTTCATTGTGTGTCTGAGTGATGAAAAGATTGCTTGGGTGGTGTCTAGTAAAGTACCGTCAAGGTCGAACAACACAGTGTCCACATATTTGCCCAAATGACATCCGCCTTTCGCCTATGAAGATGAATGGGAACAAATCACTTATCATTATGGTAGTTTTCGCGGGTTTTGCCCATACCGCCCGCGCAGGCTTTTATGCGGCGGCTTTATAGGTGTTATAGTAAGAATAGCCAAATTTCAAAAAGGAGAGACGATATGCGCCAAGAGGATTACATAAACGAGTTTTTCGAGTTTTTGTCCATCCCCAGCATTAGCGCGTTGCCGCAACACAAGGGCGACATGGAGAAAGCCGCATTATGGGTAGAAAAGCGTTTGCGTAAGGCAGGCGTGGGACACGTTGAGATTATCTCCACGCCCGGGCACCCTGTGGTTTACGGGTTGGCCGAGGCTAGGGACGCGAACGCTCCGACAGTGCTTTTGTATGGCCATTATGATACCCAGCCGGCAGACCCTCTAGACGAATGGATTTCGCCGCCTTTTGAACCGGAGATTCGAGAAGACAAGATTTACGCCAGGGGCGCGGCCGATGATAAAGGCGGCATATTCCCGGCAATATTGGCTGCCCAGGACATGATTAAGGGACAGGGCCTTCCGGTTAATCTCAAGTTTTTGTTTGAAGGGGAGGAAGAGATAGGCAGCCCCAACCTTAAAGAAGTGTTGAAAGAAAGGCAAGATTCCTTAGGGTGTGACCTGGTTGTTTCTGTAGACGGCGGAATGTTTTCAAAAGACATCCCTTCTCTTACTGTAGGCTGCAAGGGTCTTTCCGCCATACAAATTGATGTACAAGGTCCAAAGTCGGATGTGCACTCGGGCGGTCAGGGCGGCTTACTGCAAAACCCCATTCATGCTTTGGTGGAAATCGTCGCGGGTATGAAAGCGCCCAGCGGCAAAATCACTGTTGATGGGTTTTATGATGATGTTGTCATCTCGTCCCCTGAGGAAAAGCAAGCCATGGCTCAAGTGGGATTGGATGAAAAAGCACACGCCCAATACCACGGGGTTCCTGAGCTTTTCGGAGAAGAAGGCTATACCGCCATAGAAAGGGCTTGGGTCCGGCCAACTCTAGACGCCAACGGAATTTGGGGAGGGTTTCAGGGGGACGGAATCAAAACTATCATCCCCGCAAGGGCCTCGTGTAAGATTACTTGCAGACTCGTTCCTAACCAAGACCCCGATGCTGTTTGTTCTTTGTTGGAGGAACACGTAAAAAGACATGTACCCAAGGGCGTCACGGTAGACATTACAGTATTTCCCGGAAATTCCAAACCTTATGTAGTGCCGTCCGACCACCCCGTTCTGCCTGTCATGGCCAGGGTGATGGAAAATTTGTACGGCCAGAAACCCGTTACCGTCAGGCTGGGCGGCACTTTGCCTATTGCCAGGGCATTTTTGGATACTTTAGGCGTATATTTGGTGTTCTTTGCTACCTCCAGCCCCGATTCGGGCGCCCATGGCCCCAACGAATTCTATCGTATAGACGAATTCAAAAGGCTTAGAAAAGGATTGCCTTTACTCTTGCAGGAGCTGGCGGGCGTTTTGAAAAAATGAGTCTAGACCTTTTTGTGTAAACGGAGGTTTCTGATGCCATGGCCTTGGCAATGGTTTTAGCGAAAATTGTGGCGTGTACCATTTGCTTGGCCGTGGCGTCTTTCATTGTTCTGGTTGTTTTGCCCGTAAAAATGAGCGTCTGGGGAAAAGCCGAACTGTTGGGGTCCATGGAAACGTTTTTGGAAGACGAGTCTCAGTTTGAGATACAGGCCAAATTTGAAGTGGCCCTTTTGGGAGGAATCATTAAGTTTTCTCCCAAGAAAAAGGAGCTTGAAGCCTCGCCCCACGCGGTTCAGCCCGAGACCAAATTTGCAGGTTCTATGGGCAGCATTCGGCCTTATCTCGCCCGTGGTGTAAGGCAGGAATTTGTACGTTTTCTTAAGCGTGTTTTGGGCGCCACACATTTCGCGGCTAACCTGCATCTTACCTATGGGCTGCAAGATCCCGCCCTTACGGGTCTGATTTATGGCGCTTACCAAGCTATTTCCGGCTGTCTTGGGGTGTCGCAATTACAGCTCACGCCCGTTTTTGCCGAA
>CAYPVF010000089.1:0-8159 GCA_964414105.1 uncultured Eubacteriales bacterium | reverse complement strand
CGCCGCTGTTGTCCTTGCGACGGTCGTTGACCGCCAGGCCGATGTCGCAGACGGCGGTGCCGCCAGGCGTGGTTTTCAGTTCCACTTCGCGGGTCGTGTTGCCCACGAGAATCACGCGGTTATAGCTTGCCATTGTTCATTCTCCTTTTTGAATTTTTCGTTTTCAAACCCACCTGTCCGCTTCCTTTTGTCGGACAACTTCTTCCATCCGCTTCGCGTGCTCCGGCGCGAGGTCGTAGCCGCGGATGTTGACGGTTTCAGCCGGTTCAGGTTCAGTCGTTTCCCGGTCTATGGTTAATCCCCAATTCCTGCGAAAGCTTCTTCTTTCGGTCTTCGCATTTTCATAGCACTTTTCGCTACAATACTTTTTCCGCACGTGGGAGAAGTGCTCAAACTTCTTGTCGCAGTAGGAGCAGTGACTTATCACCAGTCTCAGCTTAGCCATTGTTTGTACTCCATCACATAATATTCGGCCTGTACGCCTGGTATTTGCCCTTGTAACATTTCCACCACTCCATCATGCACTCGATGGAGCAGAACGATAAATTTTCATCCTCGTCGGTCGTGATATTGACCGGCGTCAGGTCTTCCAGACACACCCAACACGTCCCCAGCGGCCCGCACGGGGTGTGCGGGTTTTTGCGTCTCCGCCTGAAGCGGGGGCCGGGGATGATGGGCATGGTCGGTATTCTTTCAGCAGTCGATGGTTGTAATTTCAAGCTCCTCAAGCAGGTCGTCGAACCGCCCGTCGTCCGCCCGGAATATCTCCGGCGTTTTCCGCCAGTCCCGCTTGTGGGTGGTGAATGCGTAAGCCCATCTGCCGCCCTGTCCGCGTCCCTGTGTTTTTTCATGGGAGCAGAACCGGACGGCATCCTCGCGACGCATAACATATAACGCGGTATTTTTCATCATCCCGCTTTCGCTGATCATATACACCACGGCCTCGGCATCGTCCGCCTCGTAATCGAATGTTTCGTCAAACGAGGAGAATCCCGAATTGTTTTTTGCAACGGTATCTTCTGGAAACAATAAAAGCTGCGTGTTCACTGCACCTCCAAAATTCCAAACTCCTTTACGCGAACTGCTTGAGCTTCGCGGCGATCTGCTTTTTGAAGCCCGTCAGCTCTTCCATCGTGATCTGCCCACCCTCGTTGTAAAACTTCGTGGCCTGCGAACTGGCGGCGGTAACGGCCTCGACCGTTTCGGCGGCGTCGAGCATCGACTGGACGGTCTCAACAGGCGAACGCTTCTGCGCATCCTTTTCCGGTGACGGTTGCGCGGGTGGCTGATGACTTGCAGGCGCGGCGTTTGCTTCAATGACGCGGCCATTCCACTTTTTTGAAAGCTCTTCCGTCAGGGCGTCTTCCGGGGAGATTTCCGGCGCCGGTTCCGCCATCATATAAACACCGCGCTCATCCCGCTGCATGTCCAGCGTGTCCACGATTTCCTCATGGGTTTGCAGGCCCATGCCAATTTCCGGCGCGTATGTACGCACGAAAAACGTGGCGGCGCGATACCGCAACATCAGCTCCGGCATGGTCTGCCACTTACTGCCGTTTTTCTGATACCAGCCTTCAGCCTTCGCCATTTTAATTGTGACGGTCGGGCCGTTGATGGTTTCACCCGTTGACTTTTCAACGGCGTAGGCGTAAATGCCCCACGTGTCTTTGTCCTGCTCCCCCACCTCTTTATACCGCAGCGACGAAAACCGGCCTGTCTGGTTAAAGCAGGCGATCAGGAATTTCGACGACCACGACGGGCTGCCGTGGACGATATACAGGTTTTGCATGACCATCAGCGGGTCGGCCTCCATGCGGATCGCCATGTTGACGGCGATAATGCAGTTGGGCAAGTTGTTTTTATATGCATTTGGCACCATTTCCGACGCGGCGAAGACCTGAGCTACACGCTGGGACAGCGCGAAGCCATCGACGCTTCTGTAACCGATAATGGCGGATGAATCCGCCGTGGTGGTTAATTCCTTACTCATTTTTTTTCTCCTTGGGTTAAATGTTGTTAATAGCCGTCGCCGTATCCGTTACTATCGCCATTACCATCGCCGTCGCCATCGCCATCGCCGTAGCCATAGCCATCGCCATAGCCATCGCCATAGCCATCGCCATAGCCATTACCATCGGCGTCGCCGTAGCCGTAGCCGTTTCCGTATCCATTGCCGTAGCCGCAGCCGTAGCCGTTGCTGTAGCTGTAGCCGTAGCCGTTGCCGTCGCCTTTACTCACTGAACACCTCCTTTGCCGTCGCCGTAGCCGTATCCGTCGCCGTAGCCGTATCCGTCGCCGCAGCCGTAGCCGTTGCTGTAGCTGTAGCCGTAGCCGTTGCCGTCGCCGCAGCCGTAGCCGTTGCCGTCGCCGTCGCCGTCGCCGTAGCCGTCGCCGTAGCCGTCGCCGTCGCCGCAGCCGTAGCCGTTGCCGTCGCCGTCGCCGTCGCCGTAGCCGTTGCCTTTACTCACTGAACACCTCCTTGCTGCCTTTGGCGATATTTGCAGCCTTCCAGGCATCCACGCTCGGAAAATCCGGCTCGAAAAACATAATAAACTCCTTGACGTAAATCGTGGCCGGGGCACCGAGTTCGACGCCGCTGCACACGCCACCCGCCAGGTGATTCAGGTGGGCGTTCGTCCACCACTTAATCACGCACTGGGCGTTTTCCAGCGTGATATACCCGTGTTCGTTGCGGGTAAAGTCGGTTATACCGACGAATGTCAACCCGCGATTATCGATGATGCCAATAATCAACCGCTGGCCTTCTTTTGGCGGCGCGGCGTCTTTTTTTATGTACTCGATTCCATTGACGATAATTGTGTTTTGCATAACAATTCTCCTTTTTTGGTTTTGGTTAAAATTAAACTTCGAAATTCACGAACCTCGAAATTCGTCAGTGGTAATAAAAAACTTCATTTGCGAATGCGTGAGCTTTCGCGTCCAGCGACAGCAGCCTGGGCAACTCCCGCAGCAGCAGGTCGGCGGCCTGTTTGGCGTGGTTGGTGCCGCATATGTCGCACTCTTTAATACAACGACCGGTTTCTTTCAATGTCCGGCAGGTGAAGTCCGCCTGCGCACGCAGCGTTTCCGCCGCAAGCAGGGTGAGGGGTTTGGAATCGCGGATGATTTCGACGAATGCTTCACTCATTTCTCCCACCCCCTTTCACGCAAAATCGCCTTGTTCCGGCCTTTGTTACCCGCCATGTGACAATCGGCTCTCTGTCATACATAAGCATTTCGTTCTCGCCCATGAATCGCATGATTTCCAACTGCGCAGCCTCATGCTCCGCCTGGGTCTCTTTATATCGCCGGGCGGCCTGCGCCACTTCGGGCGTCGCTTCTATGCTCAGGCCATTGCCACGGCGGTAATAATGACGCACCTCATCAATCGTCTTCGGCTCAGGCGGCGTCAGGGTTTCAACCATCCACCAGAAATCCACCGCTTCCTCAAACATAAACTCCTGGAGGCGCGGGTTTGCCTCGACGGTGTAAACCTCGATGTTTTTCTTGCCGAAAAGCACCGCCACGTCCGCGCGGGGCAGGCCGGTAATCATCATGTACCACTGACACTGCAAATTATAGTGCAGCGGAATTTGATTTGTTCCCGGCTCACCCCATTGTGGCGACCAGTCCACGCTTTTCGCCTCCACCACACAAGTATCCGTCAGGCCATCCAGCGATCCGCCGAGGTAGTCGCATTCCGGATGGTAAATAATGTCGGGCTTCGGCAGCAGGGTCTTGCCAGTCCGCTCTTCGTACTTCGCCAGTATCATAGGCTCCAGCATTTTGCCGATAATCACCGGCAGGGAGTTGTCGAGGTTTTCCGGCTCCTTCTGCCCTGTTTTTTCGAGCCACAGGGTATAGGCGTTTTTCCACGGACTTTTGTTCAACACCGCCGCGATGTCGCTGCCACCGATCATTTTCGTCCGGCGCTGGAGCCAGTCGGTATCAGGTTTGAGCATCAGCATTTTTCGTCTCCTTGAAACGGATGTTTTCGCCTGGCATGGCAAACCGAAAAGTCGCGGAAGCGAGGTTTATGATTGCTTGCGGCGGCAGATATGGGCTGCCTTCATCCATATAATGAAGGGTCGGGTGACCATCGTTTTCCGCGACACAAAAGTATGTCGCCACCGTTGTTCGGAAGCCGTCGCACAGAACGATAATGCTTCCTTTGTTTTTCGCAAGCATCCTGTTCATCTTGTCGGCGATTTCCCAGAGCCTTCCGGCTTCCAGCCGCGCTTCACTTTTCCTCAACTCGATGTTCGCCAAGCGAAGTTCCTCGCGTGTGCGGGTGATTTCCTCGTCCTTTTCGAGCGATTCCCCCTCTGCTGCGGCCAGCCTGCCGCGCAGCTCCTCAATCTCAATCGCCTGGCTGGCGATAATGCCCTCGTCGGCGGGCAGGTCTTGCGCTGCCGCAGCGGTTGTCTTTTTGGTTGTACTCATGGTTTTTCTCCTTTTGGTTTAAGTTTCGTTAATCCGTGAATTTTAAAATTCACCGTCGTAAAATTCGCGGGTGGCCTCGTCGGCCTTGCCACGCTGATAATCTTCCCAGTCGCTGTAACAACTGTCACAGAGGTGTCCGTCTTCGTCGGAGTCGAATTCGCACTCTCCCCAGAAATTGGTTTCAACTACAATGATTTCGCCGCAGCGGTGGCATTCCGTGCTGGCGGTGTCACGTTCATGGGAGTCGTCCCAGCATCGCATTTTGGCTGCGAATCGACGGTCTTGTGTGGTACTCATGCGGTCACCTCCTCCCTTCGGATGGCTCTTTCGATATGGCGGATCGCCTTGATTTTTTCGGTTGCTTCCGGATTCATGGTTTTTCTCCTTGTGTGTTTGAAAAACCGCCGCCCCTGCGGCAGGACGCGAGAGAAGCGGGTGCCGCATTTGCGCGCGGGGCGGGCGGTGAATAGTGGAAAGTTTAGGGCGTGTGCTAAGTTACCGGGCGTGAATTTCGATGTTCGGGGCGGTTGCCCGCCCCGCGCGGGAGGGTTAAATCTTACGCCACGGCGGCGATTCGCTCTTTATAGGAAGCGATTTGCTCATCATGCGCGCAGTTCCACAAAAAGTGTTCTGCGGCAATGAATGCCGAGCCGAAGTTCCAGGCTTCCAGACCACGCCCTCGCAGGTTTGGCAGCCACATTTCGACGGGTATTAAAACCCGACGCCGCTTCTCGAATGCCCCCATGTTGGATCGGAAGATTACGTCAAGGGAAAACCCGCCGTCATCTGTCGCGAACACGAAAATCGTGCAAGGGGCTTCCGATGCCTTAAAAGCAAACCCCAGCAACGTGCTGAACGCAACCTCCATGACTCTCGGCGCCTCGCCACCGTTCATAACGTGACGGCGGCATTCTTCCCGCAGCTGCTCGGTCTCTTCGTTTGTAAATTTGTGTTTCATTTTTCTACCCTCTCGTTTTTGAATAAAAAACACCCCGCGTCTGCCCTGATAGTCACTCAGGAATGGCAGAACGCGAGGTGATGTGGTTTTGCGGGTGATTCCCTGAGTGACTAAAGGTATTATAACACTCGTTCGGGCGTTTGTAAAGAGGAAAAACGCCCAAATGGGAGGTTTTTTTGAAAATATTTTGCAAACCCCTGAAATTACAGTGTTTGACGCAGAAAAAAATTATTCCAGGGTGAGGTCTTTGAGTGATTTTATGCCATAGAGTTTGGCAAGTTTGAGAAAATCTTCGGTGATGGGGCAGCGGTCGCCGTTTTCCCAATTCTGAATCGTGCGGATCGAGATACCCGTCTGTTCGGCAACTTCCGCCGCCGTCAGCTTCTTCTTTTCGCGCAACTCGACCAGCCGCACGGCGAGCTTGCCCGTGTACGTACTGGTATCGACTTCTTTGCGCTTTCTGCCCATGTGCTTTTTCATAAAAAAGACTCGTTGCTTCTAATATTATAGACATTTTACCACACTTCCCTGGCTGGTTCAAGGAATAAATAACGATTTAGGAATGTTTGCGGAAATTCATCAGCCGGACAACCGGCACAATCTGAACTTCGATGTCCATGCGGCTTGCGGTTCCTTTAGTTAAAGTTTCCTCAACATAATCCGCACCCCACCTCCGGCTTCCCACAGCTTTTCGTTGCGGTTGCGGTCGATCCAGAATTTATAGCCGTTGTCGATCTGACCCTGCTTATCGTCGCGGTAAGCAACTCCCGTCAGCGCGTCGAAAATCGCACGCATGAGCTTATCGGAGTCGGGCGCCAATTCGTGAAATGTTTTATCCGCCCACTCCGGCAGCAATCCGCGCTCGAATTTTCCGCCAACGTAATGGCTTTTCGCGTGCGGAAAGTGGAAGTAAGCCCGCACCGCAATCGGCCCGGTCAACCGCTTTGCGCCCGCCGCCACCGCGTGCCACGCGATAAGCTCTCGCCACGCGTAGAGCTTTTTCGCGTTGGGGTAATACAGCTTGCCATACTTGTTAGGCCGCATATTGCCCTGCTGGACAGGTCGCCCGAATACGAAAAAGTCAACGTCGCCGTATGGCGTTTTGTGCGGGTCGTCGAGCATTGAAAGACTCCTTTGTGAAGTTGAAATTGCCGGGGTCGGACTCGAACCGACGGCCACAAATCCTTGCGGATACTGCCCTCTACCAACTGAGTTACCCGGCCGGACGGGGGTTAATCAGTTTTTACTTCGCGCGTTCAGTCCGCGCAAAATCAACTGTTCGGCACAATCGGAAACGGACCCGAATTGCTCCTCTTTGAGCTTCTCGATCATCCGCGTGAACGTCGAGTGACGCATGGAAATACACCGCGTCACGGTCGGGTCGAACGACTCGTCATTGACCCGTTTTTGCGTGCTATTTTTGTTCATTGCCTCTCCTCTCCTGAACGTAGTAGTGGCTTTTCCTGGGGCCGCTAGGACCTCCAGAGAAGCTCCTGTCCACGGTCCGGGGGTCTTTTCCCTCGCCACATGTCAGGTTGATGCGGCATTTCACCGCTTTTCGAATTATTCTGCCTTTGTCGTTTCTGCCTTCTTGGGGTGTCAACAACTGGCGTGCCGCCGCCTCTTCCTCTTCCGTGACGGGCAGGAGGGCGTAGGTCTCGCCTGTGTTTTCAAACACAGCGAACTCTTCCGCCCTGTCAGCGGTACACCAACCGCTGATATCACCCCTGCCGCCTCTGATGACAATGCGTGTGCTGTCATCAATTATTTGGAGTGAACGCCATGCTCCGCACGGGTCCAATTTTCTACCCTTCTGCAGGGTTTCTAAATTTCTTTTTGAAATGAATCGGTTAAACATAATATTATCCTTATAATGGTTTTTGTCGGTTAGCGTCATGCCGCCGTGCATTCCCTTGTAGGTTGTCGGGCGGTCATGTGCCAGTTGTTATAATAGAAATATACACCATTCCGGGAAAAAAGAAAAGGGGGGGTTGGAATTTTTTTCAAGTTTAGAAGTATAGCATGGCAAACGGCGTTTTCTTGAAAGCATAGAGCGTATATTCGTATATAAAATATACGCTTTGCATTGCGTCAGAACAAAAAGAAAATCCCGTAAATTACGGGGTGTAATGTACTCACAGAGACCTTTTTGTATTTTTCTTTTATGTGGCCTGTTTTGGAGGAAATAATATACGCTTTGCGCGCATACTTGGCTGATCGGAAGTGCCGTCGCCTGCTCAGCTCTCTACCCTATGCAAGAAAATTGGTTATAGAATTGGTTATCTCTCGCCAGAATTGCAAAAAGAAAAGGCCGGAAACACCGTGTTTTCCAGCCTAAAGTATATTTTTTCGAGATTTTTTCAGAATTGGTTATCGACCTGGTTATTATAACCAATTCTGGTTATTATAACCAATTCTGGTTATCGCTTATAGTTCCGCATACCATCCCAGTTATCCAACTTATCCCCGTTCCGTCGGTCAGTAACGACTGACCCCGAAGGTAAAAAAGCGAAGGCATTCTACACTAGGGTACGGAAAAAAATATCTCAAAATAAAAAATAATTGATTCCGAGGTGTGAATACCATTAAAGCCTGTATTTTACGGGCTTTTATATTTTCTTGCCGGCGAGGTTTTGCGCAATATTCTGCGTAATATTTGTTGCGCAGAATATTGCGCAAGCAAAAAAAACTTTCCTTTTCTGCTATAATGGTGCGTATGCCATTAGATGCAATGATTTTCACATAAAAACGGCAGAAT
>CAYPVF010000088.1:7967-8298 GCA_964414105.1 uncultured Eubacteriales bacterium | reverse complement strand
TACTTGAGTGGCGATGTCGTACCAACCGTTAATGAAAAGAACCCTCATGTTGGGAACACGACGCATGGCGGTTCCCAAGCTTTCGGCGGTGTTTTGGCCTTTGACGCTTCGATCCCAAATGTGGCGCGGGTTTATGCCTGCCGAAACAACAAAGTTTCTATCCCACTTGATTCCAAGCATGGGGAACACTTGCCCGCAAAGAATCGCCTGGTAGAAAGGGCTGTACTTACCTTGAGCCGCGTCGTCCCCCAGGCCCCATCGCTGTTCTTCAATGAGAGGGCTATATAGCTTTCTGGTGATTCGCGCGTCCAGCCTGGCCACTGACAGGCCC
>CAYPVF010000088.1:0-7957 GCA_964414105.1 uncultured Eubacteriales bacterium | reverse complement strand
CCTCTTTTCTCCAGATACTCCCTGGAAACCCCGGTGTAATACATGATTTTCTCTATGATACGTTCCCTATCTTCACCCTGAAGCGCTTCGCCTTGGTACAGTGCCAACAGATACTGTGTATCCGCGAACTTTTTGGCGTCCTTAACGAACTCCTCAACGCTCAAATCTGAAGGCCGGTTGTGGTGCCAATTGATGGCAGCCAAGGTGGGGAAACACAGAACCGCCGGGTATATAGGGGGCGTATCCCCATACCAGGCCCCCAAAGTCACGGTATTACCTATCATTATGATGCCGTCAAAAGTGACACTGAAGGCACGATCTGATGCCCCCAAAGAACCCCTACCCGCGATGTAGCTGGCCCTGGTGCAACCGTAGCTTTCTCCCAAAAGGTATTTGGGGCTTTCCCACCTGTTGTAGCGGTTAAGCCAAGCCTGGATGAAAGTCAGCATGGCTTCAGCATCGGGTTCGGCTCCGTAGAACTGTTTGGCTTTGGTTGGGTCCAGCAAACGGCCAAATCCTGTGCCAACGGGGTCCACAAGCACCAAATCCGCCACGTCCAGTAAGCATTCCTGGTTGTCGCACCACTCGTAAGGCGGAAGAGGAACCCCTTCACCGTCCACTTCGCCGTATTTAACTCTTTTGGGACCCAAAAGGCCCACATGCACCATCATGGAAGACGCGCCTGGCCCGCCGTTAAAGCCGAAAATAACCGGGCGCGACTTCACGTGTTCGACATCAGATCTAAAGTACGAGTAAGAAAATATGGAAGCTATCGCTTGCCCTTCGTCGTCGTATAAAACATTGTCTTCGCTTACTGTATGGTATGGAATATCCGCGCCGCGAAGATTAACGCAGCCTTGGGATTTAAACTGTGATGGGGTAAAAACATCTGTCTTCAACATAAGCTACTCTCCCGGATAATTGATAATCGTCTTATTGGGTTTCCCGCTGCTTAAATAACAATCAGTTCTTTAGTGGCGTGGGTGAGGTTCAAATTGGCGCCGTCTTCACCCTTACCGATGACTATTACATCTTCAATGCGTATGCCGCCCCAGCCCTTGATGTATAAGCCGGGTTCAACAGATACAGCGGTTCCTTCAAGCATAATGTAGCCACTATTAGGCTTCATACGGGGCTTCTCGTGGTTTTCCATTCCTATCCCGTGGCCCAATCCGTAGTCAAAACAACCGACAGGTTCCCGCGCGGTTATCACATCCCGGGAGAGCGCGTCGGCACCGTGAGCCGTTATTCCCGGGTGTATGTTTTGAATGGCGTTAAGCTGGGCTTCCAAAACCAGCTCGTAACGGCGTTTTTGGGTGCTGTCCACGCTACCTATAAACACGGTGCGAGTAGTGTCGGAACAGTAGCCCCGGTACTTGGCTCCGTAGTCCATAAGGACCATGTCGCCTTTTTGTATGACTTTTTCGCTGGCAGTGGCATGGGGAACAAAACAACCCGCCCCCGAGGCAAGAAGCACGTCGAAGCTGAGGGTTTCAGCGCCTTCCTCCATAAGCAGATTCTGAAAAATATTTCTGGCCTGGATTTCAGTCATCCCTGCCCCCAATTTGCCCATAAACAGTTGGAACGCCTTATCTGCTATGTCGGTAGCTTTTTGCAGAAGGGCAATTTCCTCGGGAGTTTTTATAAGCCTGATATCTTCAATGAAATCCATGAGGGGCATAAGATCAACGCGACCGGCATTACGAGTGAGCATTTGGTGCTGAGCCCATGTAAGGGTACCGCCTTCAATGCCCAACGTATTCATTCCAAGATCGTTGCACAGCCTCAAGGCAGCCGGTGCCCCGCCCTGGTGCACTTCGTATTCGGGATATGATTCCCTTATGGCTTCTATATTTCTCGAACCCGTAAACAGATGCGCGGCATCTTGGGTCAGAAGAAGCTGTCCCGGAAAAAAGTACGCGTCTTTTTGGCAAAGCCACGAAAAATTATGGGGATCCATGACCAAGAAACCGTCAAGCCCCGATTGTTTTACCTGTTCAATAGCCCTTTTGTACATATACACCCTCCTGTATTGATGTTTTATGAATCAAAGCATCCGCGTCCGCCTGTGTTTCACACCTGAAACAGCCCTTGAACGCTTAGATACCTTTGTCCTGTATCGGCGAAAATGCCTACTATCACCTTACCCGCGTTTTCCGGCATGCGGGATAGCTCTTCCATGGCGCAAGCCACGGCTCCCGAAGTTATTCCGACCAAAACGCCTTCCTTGGCGGCAAGCTGCCTGCACATGGAAAAGGCGCTTTCTTCCGTTACGAGGATGTACTCATCGATTACGTCTTTGTCCATTGTTCCCGGCATGAAGCCCGGGGCAAGGCCCATTATATGATGAGGATTGAAAACGCCTTGGGAAACATAAGGCGCCGTGGCGGGCTCCACACCCACGAGCCTCACAGCGGGATTTTTCTCTTTGAGGTATCGTCCCGCGCCGCAAAGGGTTCCGCCTGTGCCAAGGCCCGCCACCAAAATATCCACGTTGCCATGAGTGTCTTCCCAAATCTCAGGCCCGGTCGCGTTGTAATGGGCTTCCGGGTTGCCCGGATTATAGTGCTGGCCCACATAAAAATACTCCGGGTGCTCTTTTAGGATTTCCTTCATGCGCCGCCTTGCCCCCGCTGTTCCTTCTTGGGCGGGCGTAAGCACAAATTCGGCGCCAAAAGCGGCCATTATTTGCCTGCGCTCAACGCTTTGTATTTCACTCATTACCAAAATGGCTTTATAACCCCTGACAGCGGCTATATAAGCTATTGCCATACCCGTGTTGCCGCTGGTTGATTCTATAAGCGTATCGCCGGGTTTTATAAGCCCTTGTTCTTCAGCTACGTTTATTATGTGAAGCACGGGCCTATCCTTAATGCTGATGGGGTTTAGGAACTCACATTTAGCGTAGCTATCAGCATCCCCCGACAAACTGCGAAGCCGTAAAAGAGGAGTGCTTCCGATAGCCTCTGTAATTGAGCTGTATGCGTCCACTTTCAACTCGTCTTGTTTGCTCATTTAACAATCCCCGACATGGAAGTCACTTGGGCGCCTTTGGCTTCCCATTCCGACGCGATTCTGTTCATTCCAATGGAATCACTTGGATGGTGACCTGCTATTATTACATTGCCAAGTTTCCATTCATTTGCCATCTTGGCATCAGGCTCCTGGATATGCATGTGGATAACGGTGCCTATGCCGGCGTCAAAGTAGGCGCGAAGGGCGTCAGCGCCCAGGTTTGTTAAGCCCGACATGGACACGTATATCTTCCCGGCAAAGCTTTTGGGAGAGCCAACCCGGATTACAGGCTTTCTCACAGATTTTTTATACTCTTCGATTTCCAGAAGCGAGTCGCATACTTCCTGCAATGTGGCCTTTGGGTTGTGGGCAAATCTTTCATCCAAGTGGTCTTGCACCACTTTTTCTGATATCAAGTCGGCCGGTGAATGAATGCACATGAAAGGCATACCCAAAAGCGCTGCTGCCGACGCGGAACGTTCGGAATTGCCCGTGTGCCACCTGTAGTGGGCCGAGGCTTTTCTTTTGTCCACGATTTTCTGCGCCCTATTGTAGGGAACACCGCATTCAACCATCTTGGAAATATGATGGTCCAACACATCCACATAACGGGGTGAAGTGTTCCTGGGGTGGTGGCTTACCACGCAATCGTAACCCAACTGTTTTGCCAAAAGCAGTTCGGGGGTATCCATGTCAATGCCAATAAGTATCTTCTTTATGTTTTCGCCGGGTACAAGGATTTCGGTATCAAACGGTTCCTCCTTGAGATTAGCCAGTTCAAGAGCTATATTCATAAGCTCAGTTGTATTCAAAGAGTATCTCCCCCAAAAAGATTTATCGCAGGCCCGAAACGTCTATACGGTAGCCTTTGGGTGGCTCCAGGCCCAGAAGATTCCGCACGAAATAATCCCACCTGCGCCGCACAACGTAAGGATGTGTGCGCGCTGAACCGTGCACCCCATTGGGAATAAGCAAGAAATCAAAATCTATGTTGGCCTCAATCAACTCGTTGGCCAAGCGCAAAGACGCAGCCGGCGACACATTTTCGTCCATCTCGCCGTGCATTATAAGAAGCTTTCCCACAAGGTTTTTGGCCTGCACCCAATTGGATTGCTCGGCATAGTGCGGGCCTAAATGTCTTCCCATATACCTTTCGACCCAGCCCGCCTTGCCTATTCTGTGGTCATGGTTGCCCGCCCACGCTACCCCGACCTTATAGAAGTCCGGGTGGGCCAACAAAGCCCGGGCTGCGCCGTATCCGCCCGCTGAACCGCCGTATATACCCACCCTGTTCAGGTCCATATACGGATAACGGTCCGCCAGTTGCCTGTAGGCTGTAATGTGGTCGGGAAAACCACCGTCACCCAGGTTCTTAAACGCGTAATCTTGAAATGGAAGCGACCGGTAAGCCATACCAAACCCATCCACAGTCACCACGATGAAACCAAGCTCCGCTATGGCTTGATCTTGCCAAAACTCGTTGCTTCCATTATCGCCAAAAGCCTTGGGCGTCCTTATTCTTTGGGGCCCGGCATAATTGCCTTCAATAACGGGGTACGATTTCTTGGAGTCAAAGCTTGAAGGCCTGAAAATCACTCCGTAAATATCTGTTATGCCATCTCTTGCCTTAGCTTTAAACGGCTCCGGAAATATCCAGCCCGTGGCCAGCAAAAGCTCGATGTCAGCTTCCTCCAAAACCAAAACCAAAGCTCCGTCTGTTTTACGCAACACGGTTTTGGGCGCTAAATCTACCCTAGAGTATGTGTCTACGAAAAACTCTCCGCACGGAGAAATGCTCACGGCGTGTTCCGCGTCTTCCGGGGTAAGAAGCTTCATGTCGCTTCCGTCCAGATTTACGCTGTACAAATGCCTGTAATATGGGTCGCGGCCTTCTTCTTTGCCGCACGCGGTGAAATATACCACCCGGTTTTTCTCGTCAACCCATTCAATATCCCTAACAACAAACGGCCCGGAAGTCACACGGTTTTTGAGCGCGCCGGTTTTGCCGTCGTACAAATACAGGTGCATCCAGCCGTCCCTTTGGGACATCCACAGAATCTCTTGGCCGTCGCCAAGAACCTTGACAGGAGATAAGCCTTGATTGTGGGGGGTACTTTCTTCAAATAGCACCTTTGTGTTTCCCGTTTTGGGATCCACTTCAAGTACCTGGAAAGACCTTCGTTCACGCATACTCTTAAGCCAAATGATTCTGGGGTCGTCGCCTTTCGTCCAGTAGGTCCAGGTTCCCGGTGCTCCGTAATATAAGTGCTCCTGGGGTTCAATTTCCAAAGGAATCTGCGCCCCGCTTGCCACGTCGATTATTACGGGGTATGCCAAGGCACATTCATCATCACCCGGCCCCCCATGAACATACGAATATAATTTCGGACGTATGCTGCCATCCAGGGGTACCGATTGCAGCAAGTGGTATTGCTTTGCTTTTTCCGCATTTATTCTGTAAGTCAAAATTTGTTTGGAATCAGGCGACCATTTGATGGCGGGCCTTTGGAAATTCGCTGCCACAGGGCCTTTCAAAAGACCTGCGGCCACTATAGGCGAACCAAAAGGTTCAGCGTAAAAGAAATCGGCGCTTCCGTCTGAAGTGAGCTGCACTTCTTGGCCACCGCCGGTCCTAACGAACAAATTGTGGTCTTTAACAAACGCCGCCTGGGCCTTATCTGGCGATGTGACCTCCCCGGAATTATTCGGGGAAACAGGCGACAGTTTTGTAAGTTCATCGGTTGTAGTCTGGTAACTCCAGGTGTATCCGTCACAGGAAAACTCCACTGATTCCCCGTCTTGTGAAAATGAAGCTTTTTCAAAAGGTAAATGATCGTGGGTAAAGGCCCTCCCTATGGCGTGGGTGAGCGCCGCGGCCAAGGCTACATGGTCGAAGGCTGGGCTTTTCAGCCCAGCCTTCGAATTGACCAAAACATACTGTCTGCCATGGCGCGTATTGACACTGTAAACTAATTGTCCGCTCTGCCCTAACCATTGGGGGGCTATTCCCAAGCGAAAAGCAAGTTTCTTCACGTTCCCCGGAAGAAGCCTTTCCGCCCTGGCATAATCTTCAAACGTAAGTGCCCTATCACACGAAGTCATACTGCTTTCCATCTGGCACAGCCTCCCCTTAGCCCTTAGTTAACTGGAATACCCAATTGGTCTGTCATGGCCCTGTATTTTTCCATTAAGGCGGAGGTGTGGGTTCCAGGAACGGAAGTACCTATTTTCTTGCGGTCGATTTCAGCCACCGGCACTATTTCACCTACTGTGCCGCACATGAAAACCTCGTCAGCGTTGTAAAACTCAGACAGCGAAATGTTCCTCTCCACCACCGGATATCCGCAGTCTTTTGCCAGTTTCATGATTATTCCTCTGGTGATACCCACCAGAATATAATCGGTGGTGGGTGTGTTAACCACGCCGTCTTTAACCATGAACAAAGTGGTGCCGTTGGTTTCTGCCACGAACCCATTGGGGTCCAGCATTATAGCTTCATCGGCCCCTTGCCTGTTTGCCTCGATATTCGCGAGGATTTGGCCCAGTTGGTTGCATGTGTGAACCTTGGGGTCCAAGAAGTCAGGCCTTGTTCTCTTGAAAGTGGAAGTGATAAGCCTAACGCCCTTCTTGCTGAAAATGGGTTCCTTGTAATCCACGCAAATGACGATGGTTGGCACCTCAACTGACAGTTTAGGATTCATGCCCGTTACTGTTTTGCGGCCCCGGGTAACTTGCAGACGCATGTGGAGATTAGTCTGAATCGAATTTGCGCGAATGGTCTTTAAGACTATTTCTCTCATTTCGCCGGGAGTGATACCCATGTCGATGTCTATGGCTTTCGCCGATTCGAACAGCCGCTCTATATGTTCATCGAGCATAAATACTCTGCCATCGTAGCAACGAATCCCCTCGTAAATGCCGTCGCCGTGCTGGAAGCCGCTGTCGTACAAAGAAACAGTTGCCTCTGATTTTGGAACAAGTTTTCCGTTAACGTAGCAGATTGTGTCGATATCCACCAGTTCAACCTCCAGTTTCGATGCCGCGCAAAGGACACCTCAAATTGATTGAAATCAAGCCTATTCCCCAAACTGCAGCTTACTTGGAAAAGCAGTCAAATACATGGATTTCTCCTGCTCATTAAGCTTAAGGAATTGCTCAAAGTTTCCAAGACTTATGTGTTGCGCTGAGAATAGATACTCTGTAAACGTTTTAAAGTCGATGTTGTACATATCCTCCAGAGTGCGGAGCCGCCTGTATCCGTAGTAATAGCAGGTAAAATAGCCCGGCCTTGCTTCCTGTGCTTTGACCTGTCCTTGGGCCGCCCCTTTGTCAAAGTCAAGCTCCTTGACGTAAAGATTAGCGCATTCTTCCGCGGGTTTGCCCAGATGGTGCCTGTAAATATCAGCCTTCAGCCTCACGGCTGTCTGGTGCCTTCTATACGCAGCCAGCAAAGAACAATAGGGGTCTTCGGGGAAGAATTCTTGCATCAAAAGCTCAGAACGGTGGGCGGTACCCTCTAGTATTGGTACAAATTTGGCCCCTATCTTTATGGTTTCGGGAATAGGATCCAAGGTGTACCGAACCCATTGCACGTGGTGGCCCGGGTAGCATTCGTGAACTGCCAGCATCTTGAACCACACGTCGTTTATCAGATAGTAGTACCTGTCGTTACTGAACATCTCACCTATAAGGGGCCTTCTCCTTGGGCAACCCTGGCTGCAGCCGGACCACGGATAAGTCCTCCACCTTACTTGCTGAGGCGCGGGCACCACATTGCACGACTCTTCAGGAATATTGACATATTGCTTTGCGCCTTTTTGAGCCCTGTCCACATAGCTTCGGAGACGTCTGAACATTTCACCCGCGTCGGCACAAGGTCCGGCAAATTCTTTAATTACTGCCAAAACCTCCGTAGGCGTTTTGGGAGTGCTCCTTCCCGCAA
>CAYPVF010000087.1:4859-8438 GCA_964414105.1 uncultured Eubacteriales bacterium | reverse complement strand
TGGCCTTTTACGGAGACAAACTTGGCTTGATGCCAAAGGGAAAAAGCCTTCTGTGGTCCTCGGTACTAGGTCCGCGTTGTTTGCCGACGTTCCCGACGTTTTTGCCATAGTTGTTGACCAAGAATGGTCTGAATCTTATAAGGCAGTGGAGACCCCGTTTTCACACGCCAGAACGGTGGCAACGTTAAGGTCGAGGCATCAAGACTGCAGGCTGGTTTTAGGCGCTTCGCACCCGTCTTTGGAAAGCTACAGCCAAGTGCAAGCAGGACGAGCCCATTTGTTAAAACAACAAATTACATCTAAAATTGAGATCAAGCCGTTGGACCTCAAAAAAGGCGGCGCTCGCCGCGAGGCAATTTCCGCTGAGTTGACTAGTGCCCTGAAACACACATTTTCACTGGGAGAAAACGCGCTTTTGTTTTTGAACCGAAAAGGTGAAGCTACTCAAATCACCTGTCAAGATTGTGGCAATGTTCTCCTGTGTCCTCACTGTGGCAGTCCTTTGTGTTATCATTCCAAAGGGCCTGTGATACGATGTCACACATGTAATTATCAGGATTGTCCCCCCGATAATTGTCCCAAATGCGGCGGACACAAGTGGCGGTTTCTGGGTTTTGGGATCGAAAAGGCGCAAAAAGAATTTCAGCAAAAGTTCCCTGACATACCTATATTTCGTTTGGATAAAGATGTTTCCGAAAAAACAAGCGAAATAGAACTAGTATCACGCCTGACCACGGTAAAGCCCGCTTGCCTGTTGGGTACACAGCTTGCCTTAAACCTACGGCCGAGACCGAAAGTCGGGCTTATAGGTGTTTTATCTTCGGACACTATTCTGAACCTTCCGGATTACACGGCATCGGAGAAATTGTTTCATCTTTTGTTCAGCATGCTTGATTTTTTCCGGGAGCCTGATATTTCCCGAGGCTGTCTACTGGCACTGCAAACCTACAATCCTCTGCACCACGCGATTGCGGGTTTAAGGCGCCCAGAGGAATTTTATCTTACAGAGATGGAAAATAGGCGACTGGTGGGCTATCCCCCGGCTCGACGAATTTTCAAGATCCTTTTTAGCGGGAAGAATGAACTGAAAGTGGGGGAAATGGTAACCGCCTTTGTCGATGGGTGTGCAAAAGAAAGTGATGAAGTTTCAGTGCTCGGGCCCATCCAACCGGCAAAGTACAAAATTCGCGGCAGATTTAGGTTGATAGCAGTGTTGCGCGGGGATTGCCATGACGCGCTTTTGAAGGCGTGCAGGGGCGCCTTGGACAGCATTTTGCCGGCATCCGGTATTAGGATTTCAGTGGATGTTGAGCCTGAGGATATATCGTGAGTTACAATTGGAGTGGGTGATGAGTTTTGTCCGAACGCGAAATTCGCAAATTTGGCGACCCTGTGCTAAGGCAAAAAGCAAAAAAAATACCAAGGGTCAATAATGCAGTAAGAAAGATCTTAGACGAGATGCTGGATATTATGAGGAACAATTCCGGGGCCGGGTTGGCTGCCCCGCAAATAGGCATATCAAAACGTCTTGCGGTTGTGGATGTAGGCGAAGGCCCGTATTTTTTAGTAAACCCCGAGATTGTGGCGCGATCTGCAGATACCGATACTATCTGGGAAGGATGCCTTAGCTGGCCGGGTTATGTTGGGGAAGTTCAAAGACCGCAAAAGGTGTCTATAAGGGCGCTTGACAGAGACGGACATGAGGTTTGGGTTGAAGCAGAGGGATTTTTGGCAAGAGCCTTTCAACATGAACTTGACCACTTGGATGGGGTATTATTTGTGGATCGCGCTTCTTTGGTAAAAGAGGTTACCAAAGAAGATGAGGGTGAGGAGGAAGGCGAAGGAAATGCCTCACCGGTAAAGGCGGTCTTTATGGGCAGCCCTGAATTTTCGGTGCCATCCTTGGAAGAACTCACCAATTGCGGTGTAGATGTACGGCTCGTGGTAACTCAGCCTGACAGGCCCCAAGGCAGGAAACAAACGGTTACCCCGACGCCTGTAAAAAGAGCCGCGCTCAGGCTCGGCCTTCCTGTTTTGGAATGCTCTTCCCTTATGCAACCCGAGGTTTTGGAGGCCATCAGGAAAGAATCTCCGGACTTTATAATAGTAGTTGCGTTCGGTCAAATGGTGCCGGCGGCCATATTGGAAGCACCCAAATTTGCCTGCCTCAATCTGCACCCTTCACTTTTACCCAAGTATCGCGGGGGTAATCCAATCCAAAGGGTCGTGATGGCGGGGGATACTGTGACAGGCGTTTCCATTATATATATGAGCGAGGGCATGGATGCTGGGGATATTTGTGTGCAAAGGCAGCTCAACATCGGGCCGGATGAAACCTATGGAACCTTGGAAAAACGGTTGTCGTCTTTTGGGGCCCACGTTTTGGCCGACGCTATATCTTTGGTTTTATCCGGAGAGGCGCCTAGGATACCGCAAGACGATACTAAGATGACCCTGGCGCGCCACCTAAAAAAGGGTGAGGAGATCATAAACTGGCGGGCGCCCGCGGTTTTGGTACACGCTTTGGTACGAGGGCTTACTCCCAGGCCCGGGGCGGTTACTTTATATGAAGGAAATCGTATTAAGATATTAGAGACGCGAATAACAGCTTCAAAAAGCCAAGAAAAACCGGGCGCCATTTTAGAAGTAACCGGCGACTCAGGTTTTGTGTCTTGCGGCGATGGGGTCATTGAAGTGGTATCAGTTCAGCCTGAAGGCAAGAAACCTATGCCTTTTCGCGCATTTTTAGCGGGTAGGGCACAAGGAAAACGGATGTTTCAAAATGGAAATGCTCTAAAGGAGGGATAATTAGTGTTTCTTGACTCGGGTTATATAATTTTCGTTATCCCGGCCATGATTTTTGCATTGTGGGCCCAATCAAAAGTAAGGTCCACATACCAAACCTATTCCACAGTTTATTCCCGTAACGGCAGGCCCGCTTACGAAGTGGCGGCGTCTTTGCTTCGCAACGCGGGGCTGGGGGATGTGCGGATAGAACAGGTATCCGGCAATCTATCCGACCATTACGATCCAAGGGACAGGACTCTTCGGCTCTCAAAGGATGTCTATAACAATTCTTCAGTGGCCGCCATGAGTATTGCTTCTCATGAAGTAGGCCACGCTGTTCAGCATTCTTTGGGTTACGCGCCGCTTGCTTTGAGAAACGGTTTGGTACCGGTCGTGAACTTGACTTCGAGCGCCGCCTGGCCGCTTTTTCTAATCGGGCTATTTGCTCAATCGGGTTTCCTTATGGATCTGGGGCTATTGTTTTTCTTGGGGGCGGTGGCGTTTCAGGTTATCACGCTGCCAGTGGAGTACAATGCCTCAAAAAGAGGCATGGATATGCTTCAGGTGTCGGGGTATGTAGGATCAGATGAAGTAATAGGTGTCGGCAACATGTTAAACGCTGCGGCTTTGACTTACGTGGCCGCCACTGCTGTGGCCATAGGGCAGTTCTTGCGGCTTCTGATGATGAGAGGACGGCGCAGATAGTTTGGAGCCAAACGCCCGGGATGTCTCCTTGGAAATGCTGGTGGCCCGAGAGGAACCCTCCCGGGCTACCTCTTTGAGTGTACTTCC
>CAYPVF010000087.1:0-4849 GCA_964414105.1 uncultured Eubacteriales bacterium | reverse complement strand
GAGACAGGGCTTTTGCTTTAGGTATGGTGAGCGGTTGTGTTCGCTGGCTGAAGCTCATCGATTGGTACCTTAAGCCATTTTCTAAAAGGCCCATGTCATCTCTTTCACCTAAGCTTCGGAATGCTTTGCGCCTTGGGGTACTGCAGCTTGTTTTTTTGGGTATTCCCCCGCACGCGTCTGTGAATTCCACAGTGCGTTGTCTTGAAAGAAAAGGAGAAAGGGCCTACTGCAACGCGGTTCTAAGGGAGATCTCCAGACGATTGGGACATGTGGAAATGCCTTCCCTAGACGAAAACCCTATTGGTTATTTGTCAGTCCGCTACTCTTTTCCAAAATGGCTTGCTCAGTTGTTTGTTAAGCGGTTCGGGCTTAAAGGGGCACTTCTGTTCGCGAATTTCAGTAACAGCATCCCTCAACTAAACCTTAGAGTGCAGACAGCGCGCATTTCCCGGTCAGAATTTCTGAAGAATCAAAACGCCCGGGGCTACGACGCGAAAGAAGGAAAACTTCCGGAATCGGTAAGAATCGTCACAAAAGGAAGCGTTACGGAGATTCCGGGATATGCTTTGGGTCACTTTGTTGTGCAGGACGAAGGGGCCATAGCAGTCACCTTAGGGCTTGATCCAAAAGCCGGCGACAGCGTTTGGGATGTGTGCTCTGCCCCGGGTGGAAAGGCCACCCATATAGCGTCTTTGGTGGGTCCGTCTGGGTGCGTTTTTGCGACAGATGTGGATTCCGAGAGAATTCATATGGTTCACGACACATCAAAACGCTTGGGGCTGAAAAACGTGACGACGCAAGTGGCGGATGCTACGACAGAGCGGCCAAAAATGTTTTTCGATAAAGTACTTTTGGACGCCCCTTGTTCGGGGTTGGGGGTCATGCGAAGACATCCCGATATCCGGTGGAACCGTCGGCCGGAAGATATAGTCCTTATGTCCCGGAGACAAAAAGTCTTGTTGAAGAACGCGGCTTCACGGGTTAAGCCCGGCGGGGTATTGGTGTACAGCACATGTACAATAACTAGTGAGGAAAATGAGTGTGTTTGGCGTGAATTTCTGGCCCAAAATCCTATGTTCGCGCCTTGTGACCCGGGCGCCGGGTCTTTACAAGGTTTTTTCGTTGAAGACACAGAGTTTCGGGGAGACGGATATCGGTATCTGTTGCCGCATGTTTCCGGCACAGATGGGTTTTTTGTAGCCAAGGCAGTAAGAAAACGCTAAATCAAGTAGAATGGGGCGTATTTAATATGAGTTTGCCGACAGCAAACTTGTTTGATCTAGACCTTTTAAGTCTAAAACATGTTGTAGAAGGCCTAGGGGAGCCCGGATACCGCAGCGGCCAAATCTGGGATTGGATGTACAAAAAGTTTTCCGGGTCTTTTGATGAAATGAGTAACCTGCCGGCTTCATTAAGGGAAAAACTAAAAGACCAAATTACCCACAACCAGCTTGAGCTTATGGAAGCCAAGGAGGGGCCGGACAGGTGGTCCAAGAAGTACCTCTGGGGCAAAAACGGGCAGCCTTTGTGCGAATCCGTCATACTAAAATATGCTTACGGTTTAACCGCTTGCGTTTCTACCCAGGTTGGATGTCCTGTTGGGTGCGGTTTCTGCGCGTCGGGGGTTACTTTTCAAAGAAGCCTTTCACGGGGCGAGATACTTGAGGAGTTCATAGGGATGTGTAAAGACCAAGGCCAACGGGTGGGTCGTCTGGTGTTCATGGGGACAGGAGAGCCGTTTCTAAATTACGGGGAAGTCATGGGGGCTATACAGACTTTGGCCGACCCTTTAGGTTATGGGTTGTCCAGGAGAAAAATCACGGTTTCCACCGTGGGCATTCCTGAGGCAATTAAAAGATTCGCCAAAGATTCTCAAGGCGTGCGTTTGGCTTTGTCTTTGCATGCCGCTACCAACAGTATCAGGGATCAAATAATACCTTATAACAAACGGTTTCCGGTAGAAGAGATAATTGCGTCTTTGAAGGATTATGCCGAAACCACCGGTCAAAGGGTTACTGTGGAGTACATGCTTTTGGGAGGTTTAAACGACTCCTTAGGTGAAGCCCATAGACTGGCGGACTTGGTGTCAGGTATTGACCTTTTGGTCAACCTTATTCCGTGGAACGAGGTTCCCGGATTTGCCTTCGAGCGCCCGGAACCTAAAAAAGTCATGGCATTTAAAGATCGTTTGGAAAAAATGGGTGTAAAGGTTACTGTGCGCCGCAGCCTTGGAGGCAGTATAGATGGGGCTTGCGGACAATTAGGGCAGAAGCTTGGCAGATAGACGCACACGGGATGGGAGATAATTGGGGGAGTTTGTTTTGAGGTGGAGTGCCCACACTTCCAAGGGTCTTGTTCGCGCCGATAACGAGGATTCTTGGACGGTAAAATCTTTTGAGGATACCAATTCTTATCTCGCGATGGTTGCCGATGGTATTGGGGGCGCGGACGGGGGAGAGGTGGCTTCGGCACTGGCGGTAAAGGTGTGTGCGGAATACATTTTGTCACTGCCCGCCGTTGACGACCCCAAGAGCGTGTTGCTCAAAGCTTTTGCCCACTGTAACCAGGTAGTCTTGCAGGCAAGCTTTGGAAGTGCGGGATACCTTGGCATGGGTACCACTTTGACAAGCGCCCTTGTAGATCAGGCCCGGGGTAAGCTCTATGTGGGGCATGTGGGAGATAGTAGGGCTTACGTGGTTTCAAAAGGCAGCATTCGCCAGGTTACCGAAGATCATTCTGTTACGGGAGAACTTATTCGTAACGGGACAATCTCCGAAGAAGACGCAATTCACCACCCTAACAGAAACGTTTTGACCAGGGCCTTGGGCACCCAAGAGATCGTTACTGCGTCTATTTACGAGGAGCGTCTGCTGCCCGGGGATGCCGTTCTTTTGTGTACCGACGGCCTCACGAGTTTAGTGAACACGCCGGACATGGTAGAAATGTTGAAACATGCTTCCGGTGAAGAGGTCGCCAAATCGCTCGTAGATACCGCCAACGATCGCGGCGGCTACGACAACATTACAGTGGTAATCTTATGGCCGGATGTGCCTTTGTTGCCCTAGCAGAAAAGAGGTGAAGATCGTGTCGTCTGGGAATATTGCAGGCCAAAAAGTGCTAAACAGGTACAAAATAGTGGAAAGGTTGGGCGGCGGGGGCATGAGTGTGGTTTGGAAAGCTTATGACCTGGTACTCGACAGAAATGTTGCTTTAAAAGTACTACGCCCCGAAATGAGCGAGGATGACGAATTCATCAGCCGCTTTCGCCGGGAAGCTCAGTCTGTAGCGTCTCTTTCGCATCCAAACATTGTTAATATTTACGATGTTGGCGAAGACAGCGGTCTTTATTTCATAGTTATGGAACTCGTGGAGGGCGAAACCTTAAGAGATCGGCTTAAGGCCAAAGGAAAGCTTTCTGTGGCTGAATCCCTGGAAATTGCCAGGGGAATATGCGAGGGATTGGCCCATGCCCACGCAAGGCGGATTATTCACAGAGACATTAAACCCCAGAACATTTTGTTAACCCACAAAGGCGATGTAAAAGTGGCCGATTTTGGCATTGCCCGCGCTTTGGGCGGTGTTTCTACGACCTCCAGGGATGTGGTTGTGGGTTCAGCCCCTTATTTGTCGCCCGAGCAAGCAAAAAACGGCACTGTGTCCACACGCTCTGATCTTTATTCTTTGGGGGTAGTAATGTTTGAGATGCTTACCGGCAAACCGCCTTATGTAGGCGACAGCCCGGTGGCCGTGGCTCTTCAGCATGTTCAGGGCAAGGTTCCCAAAGTAGCTGACACCAGCCCCTATGTACCTATCGAAGTTGACCAACTGGTTCAAAAGGCACTGGCCAAAAACCCGTCTGAAAGATTTTCTTCGGCAGACGATATGTTAGTGGCCATAAAAGCTTTGGAACAGGGTGCTCGCAGGGCCGCGCCCCTAAGAAAGGCCGACCAAGGAGTTTTGGCGGCGCCTAGCAAGGGAGATGAGGGGTTGGGCAGGCAGCGCGCCAAGAAAAAAAAGATGTCTACCGGCGTAAAAGTGTTCTTGGTTCTATTTGCCGCAGTGTTGGCCTTAGGCGGCTACGCCTACATGCGGTTTATGGATTGGTTAACAGTGCCCGTGTTGCCGGTTCCCGATCTGGTAGGTATGAATTATATCGAGGCCCAAAATACGGCTAAGAATCATGGCTTTGGTTTCGAAGTAGCTGGGGAAAAGCCCCACGACACTTTATCTCAAGGGGAAGTAATAGAGCAAAGTCCCTTGGGCGGCGAGGACGCCAAAAAGGGCCGGGTCATATATTGCCTGATATCCAAAGGGCAAAATTTGACGAGGGTGCCTGATGTCAGGGGCAAAAACCAAATTCAGGCAGTTGTCGACCTACAAAACGCCGGCGTCCAACCGGGAAACGTAAGGGAGGTTTCCAGCGAAACAGTGGCAAAAGGTTTGGTTGTCAGCCAAAATCCATACCCGGGCTTGGATGTACCTCGGGATTCCGTTGTGGATTTGGAGATATCCAAAGGGGTGGAGCCGGAAACTACCACGGTCCCCTTTGTAATAGGTTTGATGCAAGATGAAGCGGTGCAGTTGCTCGAAGAAAGCCTTTTGGATGTAGACAGCGTTGTGCTCATGGAAGACGGAACCGTTCCCCCGGGACAGGTGCTTGATCAAAACCCCGAGGCAGGCGAGGAAGTGGTAATGAGAAGCAAGGTTGTTCTCATCGTATCGTCCAATTCAGAATCCGATATACACGTTTCCACAAGGCAAGTTCTTGTGCCCGCCCAGCCCGGTGGCCGGGTGGTCAATGTCCAGGTGTTTGTAAAAGATCAGCAGGGTGAGCGGCAGGTGTTTGACG
>CAYPVF010000086.1:0-8564 GCA_964414105.1 uncultured Eubacteriales bacterium | reverse complement strand
CGTTTTTGCCGAAGAACTACTAGAGCTCACGGGGTTTGTGGAGGTGCGGACGATTCCCGCCCTTCTTTCGTGGCACGCTTTAGTTTTTGTCATGTCATCCAATGTAAGGCCCCTTTGGAGGGGCAAATTAGTAAACTTACGGCGTCTTCCGTCGTAGACTTTTTTGGGAGGGGAAATTCAATGGATCGTGAAACAATGCTAGATACAATGGGTACCAAGTTGGAAAAATTCCTGTCCACAAAAACTGTTGTTGGCGAGCCAATAATAGTGGGGGAGGTAACTTTGGTGCCAATACAGATGGCTACCTTTGGTTTTGGGGCCGGCGGTGGCGAAGGTAAGGGCGAAAAGGAGGGTGGAACAGCCGGAGGCGCCGGCGGTGGCGCAACACTGAAACCCGTAGCTATTGTGGCGGTTATAGGTGAAGAGGTGAAGATGTTCACCCTTGGGAAAAAGGATATGATGGACCAAATTGCCGGCCTGATTCCACAGTGCTTATCCAAGATAAAGCTTGGTAAAGGTAAAACCAAAGGCGAGCGCGGGAAGGGCGAAGACCCGGACTTTCCCGAAGATGCTACAACCTAAACACCAATCGCGCGCCCAATTGCAGAAAATAAGCGCCGAACACGAAAACGAGAATTGAACAAGTGTAAAGTATAGCCCGGTAAGCCTTGTCGTTTATAAACTTTTTACCTGTGGCGCACGCCCAGGATACCAAAGTGTACCAAGCAAAATCTGCGGCAATGTGTCCAATGTAGAAGGTTATTGGTCCTATGGGGCCTAACTTTGTTCCCGCCGCTACATATGTGGCGCCAACGGTGGCCCACCATATAATCCAATAAGGGTTCGATACGCTTGCGGCAATCCCCAAAGCGGCAGTGTGCATGCGGCCGCCTGTCGTATCAGCTGTTTTGGATGTCGGCGAGGTTATCTTTGGCATATTGAAATCAAGCGTAGCGGTACCGGCTGAACGCCATGTTCCGTATCCGAAATAAAGCAAAGTTAGTCCGCCCAAAAGCCCTACGGCGCCTAACACTGTGTCGTAGGCCAAAAATGTGCCGAAGCCCAAGGACAAAAGCGCCACCACTACTATCTCTACCGCGGCGTGGCCCAAAATGGCAACCGGCCCCGCCCAAAAGCCGTATCGCATAGTTTCGGTTATCACCGCAACCAATAGGCTGCCGGGTCCCATTGCTCCGGAAAGTCCGATGACAAATGCCGTGACAAGTAACCCAGTAATCCCCAAAGCCATCTCTCCCCCAAAAAAACAATGCGTAAGCTTGTTCACTCTATATTATAGGGCTGCGAATTTGCGCTGCAAATTGGCGGCGCAGCCCCCGGGGGAGGAGGGGGACTGCGCCAAGAGCGACCCGAATTCCATGTTCTTTGGGCGTAGGTGGTTTCCAGGTACGCGTACAACAAAATATGTTGACATAATAGAGTCGGTGACTAATCCGGCCGGTTTTTGTTGGCAAAGGTTATAGAAAGATATATATTTCATGTGCACGTTATTGTGCACATGACAGTGATGCTGATTCGGAACATAACACCGGCAGGGGGAAGTTACACTATGGTTCAAAAAGACTACGATCTTCTTGGGGTAGATGGTGCTCTAAACCTCACAAAAGCCGAAAATGGCGACCTATTCTCCAAGTATGTAAACTCGGGTTTGAAAACCCTTCTTTCTGTAATAGGGTTCGATAGGGCATTCGTAAAGGGGGACGGGGTTGAAGTTTACGACGAAGATGGGCAAATGTATCTGGACTTTTTGGGCGGATACGGCAGCCTTGTCTTTGGGCACAATCCGAAACAGATTTTACATTCCGTAGAAAAAGTGTCTGACAGGCCTATCTTTCTACAAACCCAGGTGAGTCCCATGCAGGCGGCGTTGGCCCACGATCTGGCTGAAATCACCCCGGGCGATCTTGAGGTTTCGTTCTTCTGCAACAGCGGTACCGAGGCTGTGGAATCAGCTTTGAAACTGGCCCGGGGCGCTTCTGGGAATGGAGCGTTTGTGTATTGTACCGGCGCCTTCCACGGGAAGACTCTCGGGGCGCTGTCTGTGGGCGGACGTGAAAAGTATAAAAAACCTTTTGCGCCCTTACTCTCTGGCACTGTGGAGATTCCTTTTGGTGACGCCGCGGCGCTGGAAAATGTGCTTAAATCTCAAAAAGTTGCCGCTTTCATCTTGGAACCCATTCAAGGAGAGGGCGGAGTAATTGTATACCCTGAAGGATACTTAAGGCAGGCGCGGGATCTCACAGCAAAGTATGGAGCGCTTCTAATAGCTGATGAAGTACAAACAGGGTTTGGGCGCACCGGGCGCATGTTTGCTTGCGACCACGAAGGAATTGTACCGGATATTCTGTGTTTGGCAAAGGCCCTGGGCGGAGGTGTTATGCCTGTCGGCGCTACTGTGGCTACCAGGCAAGTGTGGGATAAGGCCTACGGGGGGTTAAATAAAGCAGTCTTGCATACTTCCACTTTTGGCGGCGGCACCAGAGCTTGCGCGGCTGCCTTAGCTACTATAGAAAAGGTGGTCCATGACGGATTGGCCAAACGTGCCGGTGAACTGGGCGCTTACTTCCTAGAAGGGCTGGGTTCCCTAAAAGACAGATATAAGCTCATACACGATGTAAGAGGCATGGGTCTTTTGATAGGTGTGGAGTTTAAGAAGCCTGTAAGCGGTTTCTTTGACGCAATTACCGCCGGTTCTCTGAACAAGATATCACAAGAATATTTCGCATCCATGGTGGCATCAACGTTGTTCAAAAAGCATCATGTTATCACGGCGTATACCCTAAATAACCCCAACGTTATGCGGCTTGAACCGCCTTTAACGGTAACAAAAGAACAGATTGACTACGTGCTCAACGCCATGGAAGACGTTTTTCGCGAAAATCGAAGCTTTTTCAGTTTTGCCGCCTCTATGGTTAAAGGAGGTAAATGAAGAAGGCATAGCGGAAGGAAAGTACGGCCCCCTGATTGAAAACTTAGCTTGTGAAGACAAACAATCGAAAGGGGGAAAGCGCCGCGTTTGCGGTGCGAAGCAGATGGCAATTTCGCCCACTACCTATCTGGGGTTTACGCCCGGAGATGATAGAAAGCTTGCTGATTGGTCCCAAATCACCGGTTATATGCAGCAACTAACGCAAGGGGCCAAACGCATCCGTTGGTTCGATATGGGGTGCTCCACAGAAGGCAGGCCGTTTTATTACCTGTGCATTTCGTCGGAGGAAAACCTTTCTAAACTAGAGGAATTAAGAAATATCCAAAGTAGGTTGGCGGACCCTAGGGGGTTATCATCCGAAGAAGCCGAGCAACTGGTGGCTTTAGGCAAAACCGTTGTGCTCATTTCTTGTTCGATTCATGCTACCGAGGTTGGGGCGGCTCAAATGTCTATGGAGCTTGCCTACGACCTGGAGACTCAAAACGATCCCAAAACAAAACAAATACTGGACAACGTGATCCTTTTGCTGGTTCCCTCTTTGAACCCCGACGGGTTGGATATGGTTGTGGACTGGTACGAAAAATACCTGGGTACTCCTTGGGAAGGCGTGAATCCGCCTTATCTTTATCAGAAATACGCGGGCCACGACAATAACAGGGACTGGTATATGCTAAATCTGGTTGAAAATAGGCTTACAGTGGAAAATCTGCATCACGTTTGGCATCCCCATATCGTGTTTGACATGCACCAGTTTGGTGACTCCGGTTACAGGTTTTTTGTACCGCCCTATGTTGACCCTTACGACCCCAACGTTGATTACATTTTGCGTCAGCAAATAGCCGACCTGGGAACCCACATGATGAGTGCGGTAATTTCGTCAGGCAAAACGGGTGTAAGCTGCTACAGTGGTTTTGACGCGTATGCTCCCGCTCGAGCGTACCAACACTATCACGGCGGGGTGCGGATTCTGTCAGAGACCGCCAGCGCAAAGCTGGCATCACCCATAACCAAAGAGGGTCACGAGCTTCAGGTAGGCCGTGACGGGGCGGATCCCAAGGAAGCTACATGGAATCATCCTATTCCTTGGCCGGGCGGCCAATGGCGTTTGCGTGACATTGTGGATTACGAGAAAGTGGCCGCTTTCGGATGCCTTAATCACGCCGCAAGCTTTAGAGACATGTGGGTTTCAAACTTCCTAAAATTATCCCAAAGGGCCTGTAAGCGGGATGCGCCCTATGCGTTTGTGTTTCCGCCGGATCAAAAAGATCCCAACATGCTTTACGAGCTTCTCAAAGTAATGCATTTGGGGCAAGTTGAAATCCACGAAGCTTTGGAAGCCTTCCATATCCGGGGCGTGGACTATCCAAAGGGCACAAAGGTGATTAAATTGGCTCAGCCTTACGGCGCCTACGCTAAAACCCTTCTTGAGGTGCAGCAGTATCCCGACTTAAGACAATATCCGGGCGGGCCCCCAAAGCTGCCGTATGATGTTACCGGTCACACCTTACCGCTTCTAATGGGCGTAAAAGTCTATTTGGCCGACCGGCCTTTTGAGTGTAAACTATCCAAAATTGACGAGCCGGTGCCGCCTTCTGGTGGGGTTTCGATTGTTTCCGAGCCTCCTGCTTGGTACGCTTTGGGGCCGTCAGTGGCCTCTTCAGCCAAAGTGGTAAACGAACTGCTCTTGCAGTCGCAAGAGGTGTTCCGAACCACTGTGGCATACAAGAACGGCCAAAAAACGGTGGAGGCGGGCACTTTCTTGGTTCCGGGTTCTGTGGGTCAAAACCTGGACGTCTTGTGCAAGAAATATGGCGTTACTGCTTGTACTCTGCTGTCCGATGCGGTAGTGAAAAGCCCCAAATTGCGGCTAAAGGCGCCTAAGGTAGGCCTTTACAAGTCGTACCGTTCCAACGCGGACGAGGGCTGGTTGCGCTATGTTTTGGAGGAATACGGGTTTCAATACCATTCTATTGAGGACGACAGGGTGCGAAACGGCGGGCTAAACCGCGATTTTGACACCATTGTGTTCACTTCTCAGGGCGCCGATTTTATCCGAAACGGAAACCAGTTGGGGTCGTATCCGCCTGAGTTTTGCGGTGGGTTAGGCGATGTGGGGAGAGACGCCGTGGCCGAATTTGTTGAGAACGGCGGTACATGCTTGTTCCTGGATGCCGCCTGTGAGTGGGCTATTTCCCAGTTGGGTCTGCCTTGCGTCAACGTTGTGGCGGACAAAAAGCCACAAGATTTCTTCGCGCCCGGCTGCATTTTGAAAACGGTGGTAGACACGGGGCATCCGGTGGGGTATGGACTTTCAAGGGAGACCCCGGTAATGTTCAGCCGAAGCCCTGCTTGGGACGTAATCGTCGGTTCCGCCGTGGCCAAATATCCAACGGTAGATCCCCTTATGTCCGGTTGGCTTTTGGGCGGACGGTACCTGCAAGATAAGGCGGCCCTTGTGGAGTTGCGCGTTGGGCAAGGTAGGGTAGTGCTGGCAGGCTTCCACCCTCATTTCAGGGCGCAAGCAAGGGGCACTTACAAAGTGATATTCAACACATTGTATCTGGGATCCAGTAGTTTTGAATAAGGCGTAAGCTGGCGCCGTGTTCTTGTAATCTACTGCCGCGACAGTACTGACAAGGTGGTCTTGAAGTGCATTTTAGCCGTTTTTTCAAGCACTTCGGGCCCCTTGTCTTTTACTAAGAGGCGGGCTGCCTGGATAACAGCCGCCGAGGCGCCTTTAGGCAGTGTTACGTCGAATTCATCCCCGATGGCCTCAAGTTTGGCCAGGAAACGGTCGCGCGCCAGGATTGAAGCCGCTGCCACGGCCATGTGCTGTTCGGCTTTTGGTTTCTGGATCAGCTTAATGCCTTTACCTTTTGCCATGAGCTTGGATTTGATGTATTTTTCGTCCCCAAATTTATCCGAAATGGCGTGTTCGCATTGGACATATTCCAAAAGGCTTTCTATTGCCCGGGAATGCCCCCAGGCTAAAAGGTGGTTTAGGTTTTGCTTTTCCTTTTTGAACTGTGCGTACAAAGTGTTGTAACGGGCGGGTGAAATCTCCACTATTTTATATAATCCAGGTAAGCTGGTTTTGATGGCTTGGGCAAGCGTTCGGCATTTTCCGTCTGTTACCAGTTTGGAATCACGAACCCCAATTTGTGTCATGAGTTTCTCATTAGTTTCATCGAGGCAAACCGCGGCTATCACTAAGGGACCAAAATAGTCGCCTTTGCCGGACTCGTCCACCCCGATATAGGGATACGGCGGCGCTGCGGCGGCTGCTGATGATTTTTGATCGGCCATGAATTCTACCACCTTCGACCATATGCTACCATAACGGCTCCATGGAAGCGCCACTTTTCTTCTAAGGTTACGCCACACCGCCAACCTATGCCGCCGGTACCCAGATGGCGGCCAACCTATGTCGCCGGCACCCAGATAGCCGCCAACCTATGTCGCCGGTACCCAGATGGGGGCCCACCTATGTCGCTGGCACCCAGATGGCCGCCGAATCTGTCCGCTGCCAACCTGTTCCCCTTGCCAAGCGATGAATCAGACCGATGCGTGAAAGATATCGTATGAAATAAGGAAGTTTGAAGTTTTTGGGGAGGGGGAATAAGGTGGCGGACAGGAGAGTTCATATCGAAAACCCACGGACTCGCGGCAGGGCATTGGCCATAGCCGTGGTGTTCTTAGTTTGGGTAGTAAGTGGGAATGTTCTTGCGCCGGGGTTTGCCAGGTCGGCCTCTAAATACCCCCAGGCGGTGGGCAATATCAACGACTATGCCGAGGTATTATCGCAAGATGATAAAACAAATCTTGAAGCGCTGGTCAATTCGGTTTTGGAACAAACCGGGGCGGCTTTTGCGGTGGCCATAGTTCCCGATACAGGCGATGACGACCTTCTGGGGTATTCGGTGGGTCTTTACGAGGAATGGGGTTTGGGCCGAAAAGGTGAGGATAAGGGGCTTTTGGTTCTGGTTTCTGTCGAGGGTAGGGAAGTTCGCGCTGAAGTAGGTTACGGCTTGGAACACATTATTACGGATGCGCGGGCAGGCGATTGTCTCGATCAAATGATGCCATATTTCGAAGAAGGTCAGTATGGAAAGGGAATCTATTCAGGCCTTCTGCACGCGGCCAAATACGTGGCTTCGGCGGAAGGTATAGAATTGCAGCTGGAAGCCGCATCTAGCGACTACGGCAACACGTTTTACAGACCGCCTCAAAAGGTTTCTTGGTTCCGGTTTCCCTTTTTAATAGTTGCTTTGGCCATCGGGGCGATTTTTAGTTTTAGAGGCAAACGGTGTCCTCGGTGTAAGGCTAGGCTTTCGGTGGTAGATAGATTGGTTCAAAACGCGACCTATAACACCGGCGGCGTCGCTTTGAGAGTATATCAATGTCCAAGATGCGGGTATCGCGATCAAAAGATGTATAGAACATCACGGCTCTCAAGGCCCGCTTCCGGATTCCCCTTGGGGCCCGGGCCGTTCTTTGGCGGCGGTTCCGGCCGTACGGGGGGTGGGGTCTCGGGCCCTCGCGGCTTTGGTGGAGGACGCTCCGGCGGCGGGGGAGCCAGTCGCAGGTGGTAGCTTGAACAAAGAGATGCGAGTTTTTGCCGATTGAGGAGGAGTGAAATGAAAAAGCAGAATTCTTCTTTACTCATAGTGCTGGCCATCGTTGCTGTAGTGGCGTTTTGGGGGGTATCCCAGTACAATTCGCTGGTTGGCGGAAACGAATCCATAGACGGCCAGTGGGCCCAAGTTGAAAATCAACTTCAAAGGCGTTCCGACCTCATACCAAATTTGGTGAACACCGTAAAAGGTTACGCCCAGCACGAGACCGATCTTTTCAACTCAATCGCCGAAGCTAGAGCCAAATTGGCGGGGAATGCCTCCGTCGAAGACAGGGTTGAGGCGGCCAACGAATTTGAATCGGCTTTGTCCAGACTTTTGGTTGTAGTGGAAAGATACCCGGAGCTCAAGGCCGATACAGAGTTTAGGGCGCTCATGGATGAGCTTTCCGGAACTGAGAACAGACTGTCAGTGGAACGGGGAAGGTTCAATGAGACGGTAAAAACCTTTAACGAAAAGGTAAAACAATTTCCTACAATGGTAATTGCAAGGGTAACGGGCTTTGTGCCGAGAGCGTATTTTGAGATTCCAGATTCGGCAAGGGATGTACCCGAAGTCGATTTCTCAAAGTGACTACTTCTCCCATCACCTGGATTTGACATAATATTGGCACCCAAGTAGACTGAAAAGGCCGGTATACGGGGTTTACCCCGTTAGTCGGGCGCAGAAACAGGCGCTTTGACGCCTTCCACCGGCCTTGTTATATTGTTGTAGGTAAGCAGATCGAGTGGTCGCGGGCGCTTAGAAATTGGCGCCTGAGGAAAGTCCGGGCTCCACAGGGCAGGGTGCTGGGTAACACCCAGCAAAGGCGACTTTAGGGAAAGTGCCACAGAAATATACCGCCCTGTCTCTTGTGTACTTTTGACGTTTCTAGGCGTGCCCTGCCAAGAAGCGCCGCAAGGGAGTGCCCAAGTAGGACAGGGTAAGGGTGAAATGGTGGTGTAAGAGACCACCGGCAGTCGGGTGACCGGCTGGCCAGGCAA
>CAYPVF010000085.1:0-8593 GCA_964414105.1 uncultured Eubacteriales bacterium | reverse complement strand
GTTATCTTCCCCTCCTTCTGCAACCGGAAGCTATAGCGGCTCAGGTTAGAATTGGCGTCGCGACCTTTAAGAGACATTTCCACCACCAGCCAAAAGGGTTCTGGCTTCCCGAATGCGCTTACACACCTGAAATTGAACCGGTTTTAGAGGAGCAAGGGCTCACATACTTCATCACAGAGACTCACGGCTTACTATTCGCGAGCCCCAGGCCCAGGTTTGGCCATCACGCTCCAATTGTCACACCCAACGGGCTTTTGGCCTTCGCCAGGGACCCGGATTGCTCAAAGCAGGTGTGGAGTGCCCAAGAGGGCTATCCCGGCGATGGCTGGTACCGGGAATACCACAGGGATATCGGTTACGAATTACCCACCGACTATTTGGGCCAAGCAATCCCCAAAGACACTAGGCTTCCAACAGGCCTTAAGTATTATAGGGTGACCGATAGGACCCAAGAACACAAGGAACCATACGAACCCCATATGGCATTCTTGAAAGCCAGGGAGCATGCCCACAATTTTGTCTTTTGGCGGAACAAAGAAGCCGAGCACTGGACACAAGTTTTAGGAAGGGCCCCTATTATGGTGGCGCCTTACGACGCGGAATTGTTCGGCCACTGGTGGTACGAAGGGCCCCAGTGGCTTACCAATGTGTTTCGTATTCTTTCTAAAAAAGGCAACCAGGTTACCACAATTACGCCTTCAGAATACACAAACTATTACCCCGTAAACCAAATATCCCAGCCTTCCATATCAAGCTGGGGTTACAAGGGGTACCACGAAGTGTGGCTGGAAGGGTCAAACGATTGGACTTACAGGCACTTGCACGAATCTCAAGAAAGGCTTTTGAGGGCTTTAAAATTATACAAACAACCTAGAGGACTTATGAAACGCGCCCTTAACCAAGCCGTAAGAGAGCTGTTTTTAGCTCAATCTTCAGATTGGCCTTTTATAATGAAGACCGGTACGGTTTCGGAATATGCCAAAAACCGTTTTGTAACCCACATAGGCCGCCTTCAAAAGCTTTGCTGCGAAATCGAACAAGGCGCGCCTGATCCAAGTTTTCTTTCGCTGTTGGAGGGGACCGACAGTCTCTTTCAAGGTTTGGACCTATCCCATTTGTACACGAGCGGTCAAAAAGCGCAGGGCGAATGAAGGGATGATGTAGTTGTCAGAGTCGATCACACCCCAGGAACAAGCACAAAATGTAAAAGAATTGGGAACAACAGGCGTTCCCACGCAGAAATCGGGGATATTTTGCCTGCCCATAATCGGACAGATTGAGGGTCACATTACCTTGCCCTCCCAAAACAAAACCACAAAATATGAACACGTAGTACCGCAGCTTGTGGCCATAGAAGAAAATCCGGATGTCTCTTCATTACTGATTCTTCTAAACACCGTAGGAGGGGACGTAGAAGCGGGTTTGGCCATCGCCGAGCTTATCAGAAGCATGACGAAACCCACAGTATCCCTGGTGTTGGGCGGCGGGCACAGCATAGGGGTGCCCGTAGCAGTAGCGTCAGACTACTCGTTCATAACCGACTCAGCGACAATGACAATCCATCCCATAAGGCTGGCCGGCACAGTTTTGGGAGTCCCTCAAACATATGAATACCTGGAAAAAATGCAGGCCCGGGTCATAAAATTCGTGACGGCAAACTCCAACGTCAAAGAGGATAAATTTCGCGAGCTTATGTTTCGTACAGGGGAGCTTGCCCGGGATATAGGTACTGTTTTGGTGGGAAAAGAGGCCACAGAGGTGGGCCTCATCGACGAAGTGGGCGGTCTGTCAAACGCCATGGACAAACTGCGAGAGCTCTCCAAAAAAGACGAGCCAAAGGAAGACAAAAGGGAAGGCGGCGGTGAAAATGGTGATATACACAATATACCCTATTGAAACCGTACTAAAAGAAGAAGCCCAAGAAAAACGAAGCTATTTCAGCCTCGAATCCCACGGGCGCACTTTCATTTTGGAACTGGTTGACGGCCAAGCCCAGATAGTAAGGCTTATTTCGCCAAACCCACAAGATTATTTAAATCCCAGGTGGCAGCCTGGTTCAAAATTCGGGCTATCTGTACCCGACTAGTCGGCGCTATAACTGCCCGGATAATACCCCACTATATCAACTGGGGTTCCCAGCACCACCAAAGGAAAAATGGCCTCCACATCCCAGTTGTGCATACGAATACATCCGTTTGACACATATGTCCCTATGGCCCAGTCGGCGTTGGTTCCGTGAATACCGTAATTACCCCACGGCACATCTAGCCCCATCCATCTGGTTCCCAACACTTCCCACGAAGGAAACATTACTTTTTCGATAACGTGCCAATTCCCCGAAGGCGTAGGAGTGGAGTGTGTGCCAAGGCCCACAGAGTAGGGCCCATACCAACGGCCTGAGTAGTAGAACGAAAGAGTTCTGTAGCTTATGTCAATGACAATTCTTCCTAAGTTTGCCGCGTAGGACCAATATTGCGGTCTATACAATCTTAGATCCCCCGCACATCCTATGTGCCGGGGCAGCGGTTTGTGTGATTAGCTAAATAAAAGCCACAGAAAAGACCCGACGCCTGCCGCCCAGCAGTAATAAGAAAAGGACGCGAGTTTCCCGTGTCTTACTGCCCTAAAAACAGTTTTCAAAGCGAACATACCCGAAATGAAAGATATGAAAGCGCCTAGAACACCGGTTACAGAAAAAAACGGTACGCCTGTTTTTTTCAACGAAAGGATCTCCAGAAGCCCCGCGCCAAAAACCGCGGGTATGGACAGAAGGAACGAAAACCTAGCCGCGTCTTCCCGCCGAACACCTTTAACAAGCCCTGTGGCCATGGTAATGCCTGATCTTGAAACTCCCGGAATTATCGCGACAGCCTGGGATAGCCCCACAAAAAGGCTGTTCTTTAATGTAACCGAGGGCATGCCGTCTGCGCCTTCATTTTTTCTTACGGCATACCTTCTTCTTCTCGAAGACTTTTCGGAATCGTCACGGCTTACATCTTCTTTTTTGGAGGCAAACCAAAGGATAAAACCTGTTGCTATCAAACCTAAGGAAGCCGTTCCCCCGGAAAAGAAAAGCTGCGACAATAATTCTTCGCCAAAAATTCCTACTAGTCCCGCCGGAATAGAGGCAAGCATTATGAAACCCACCAGCTGTAAGGCTCTCTTTCGCCTAGCTTCTTCCCGGGATAAGAAAATTGACTCAAAAACCCACATGATATCTTGACGCAGCATTACAAGAACGGCAAAACCAGTGCCCAAGTGCAGCATGACGCTGAAAGAAAGGCCCGGGGCAGGCAGTTTCAAAATATACGAACCGAGAATCAGGTGACCAGAACTGGAAACAGGTAAAAACTCTGTAAGGCCCTGTATAAGCCCCAGAATAACCGCCTGCAAAGCGTTCAAAACCTCACGTCCTATGACCTAATATTGCGTCGCCGACATTAACAGCATGATCTCCTATTCTTTCCATGTGGGTTAGGAGGTCCAAAAACACCACACCGGAAGCGGGGTAGCATATCCCGTGATTCAACCTTTTTATATGCTGCGCGCGGAGTTCCTTTTCTATGGCGTCGATAAGGTTATCCATAGGCTTTATGCCTGCCGCAAGGCGCGCATCATTCTTTTCAAGGCATTCCAACGTACGGCTCAAGATTTCGGACACTTTTTGTTCCATATCCCTCAACTCAGACAGTGCTTCATCAGAAAACACAAGCCTGTGTTCTTCCTTATAATCCACAAGTTCAAAAATACCGGTAGCGTGATCGCCTATGCGCTCCAAATCAGTGGCAATGTTTATCATGGCGGTCAACATTTTGGCCTGTTCTTGGTCTATGCCCCGCTGGGATAAAGTAGATACATAAACGCTTATTGATTCTTCAAGTTCATCGATTACTTCTTCTATATCGTCAAAACGTCTTCTATCCACTTTCTTGGCATCCAAGAAGGCGGCCATGGATGTTTCAAAGTTCTCTATACATAGGTTTGCCATCCTTACAATTTCTTTTCTCAGCTGAATGACCGCGGTAAAAGGTGCGGGAATGAGCCTCATGTCCAAATATTTGGGGCCCCTTGCCACAACATCATCGTGTCCTTTCACCACACTGCTCACGAAATTGGCGAATTGTTTCACGAAAGGCACAAGCAAAACCGTTGCACCAACGTTGAACAGAGTGTGGGCGTTGGCGATTTGCCGTGCGAAATCGGGGCTGGAAGCTTTCGCCGCTTTAGCGAACACACCTATAAACGGCAGACAAACCACGGTACCGAACAAGTTGAATATGAAGTGTGCCACGGCGGCCCTTCTTGCGGCCAAGGTGGTGCCAACCGATGCTATCAAAACAGTGGAAGTGGTACCTATATTGGCTCCCAATACCATGGGCAGCGCCGCGTCAAAAGTCACGATGCCCTTGGCAGCCATGGTTACCAGAAGGCCCGTAGTGGCCGAGGAGGATTGAATGGCTGCGGTAAACAGCATGCCTATGAAGGCGCCCAAGATAGGATTTCTGCTGCTTTGAACCAGAAGATTGGTAAACGGCGGAAAATCTTTAAGACCCTCCAAAGCGCCGCCCAGGATCGATATCCCCATGAACAAAATGCCAAAACCCAGAACACAGTCGCCCAGACCCCTAGAAGACTTTCTTTTGGCGAATAGCTTTATGGCCATACCCACCGCAATGGCAGGCAAAGCGTATTGTTCAAGATTGAACGCAACCAACTGAGCCGTAATAGTGGTACCCACGTTGGCCCCCATGATGACGCCGATAGCTTGCTCCAGTGTCATTAGGCCCCCGTTTACAAAACCCACAACCATAACTGTGGTGGCCCCTGAAGCTTGGATTATGGCGGTTACCGCCATACCTACCGCAACAGCCATAAACCTGTTGCTGGTGAGGGCTTCCAACACTTTCCGCATGCGATCGCCGGCCGAATTTTGCAGACCTTCGCTCATTTTCATCATGCCGTAAAGGAAAAGACCCATTCCGCCCAAAGCCGTCAGGACCGACTCCACACCTATGGCGAACACCTCCCGATGTCTAAAAAACGCCATACTCGACCAAGTATCATAATAACATATGGACCCCTTCGGCAGGACAACTATATGCCAAATAAGGTCCAATTAAGTTCGAAGGTAAGATGTTAAGAATCACTCAACACCTTTCCCAGTTTGGGGATCCCCAAGATCACAGCCAATAGGAAAGGCAAAGCGCTCACGGCTAATGTTATAGTGTGGGCCAAAGTTTTGATCCTAAACTGTATTATCATGATAGAAAACACGTATGCCATGGATAGCAGCAAGGTTATCAGTAGCTTGCCCGTTCCTTTGCTGGATTTTGAGCCAAACTCAATCTTCAAGCTAAAGTCTGGGAAATGAACATCCAAAAGAATCTGTAAAGAGGCGATGCCTGCCATGATAATTGCCCCCAACAAAAGACCGAACCATATGGCCAATCCCGGCAATTTGAACGCCCTCGCCAAAATCACAGTTAAAGCGAGAATCAAATAACCCGGGAAAAAAGCGTAAGTCCATTTTGCCCAGAATAATTCCTTGGCGACAGTGGGGTTTGCTTTGAGGGTCCACAGGCTCTCGCCCTCCCGGCTCAAAGAAACACCGCCTGTTTGAGCGGAAGTCACAGAGCCTAATAAACACCCCATCATCACCAAAAGTCTGCCGAACATATCAGGCCCCATCCCCATGCCCGTGGGCTGTGTCGATGTATTGAAGATAAAGAAACCCATCACAATCACATTTACTACCATGCTGTACCAAATGATTGGATCTCTAAAAAGTGTTTTTATATCTTTTCGCAGCACTGTCCAGTATGTACCCTTCGGTCTGGGATACCTGAATTTCGCCTTTTTGACCCGCCCCTTGGGGGCCGTCTTCACATGCTGGTCTGCCCTACTTGCCCAACCGGCCAAATATGTCCGGCCTGATACCGCCACAACAAACCAACTCATACCCAAAGCGCTTACCGCCAGTAATGCCAGGTACGGACGATGGTCTATTCCAAAACGCGGGATGGTTCCCAGAACCGCCTTGACCAGCCAAGTGCTTGGCAGATACCAGGCACCCCCAAGTTTTATGTCTCCCAGCTGCTCCAAAAAGGCGTTCTGCTGGTCGCCGCCGGCAAACTGCATCTTTGCGCTTAACAACTGCGTTCCGAGGACCAGCAAAACCCCGCCCATGGCGGCCACGGCCACGAAGACTTGTTTCATTTTGGCAGAAGGCAAAAACCGCATGGCAGCTAATAAAGCCAAAGATAAAACTGAATGGGCTAGAAGCAGAAGAAGCGAAAACCCCAAAAGCATAAGAGCGTAAAATCCAAAACCGACCCCGTTTGAAAAACCCCACCCTATCCACACAGGCAAGCTGAATATCAATACAAAGCCCGCTAAGGCTGCGTAAGAACTAAGAAATTTGGAGAGAAACACGGCCTTCTCGGGTATCGGCTGCATCAACAAAAACCCTATTTCGTTAGAACCGTACATCGTCCGATAAGCAACTTGCAGACCGTTAGTGAAAACTACGGCGAGAGCAAAAAAGGCGGTGCCGTTCAGTAAGTTAAGAGATATGGCATCAGACAGGCCCGGTATAAAACCAAAAGTGTCCCCAAGGTATGAAAACAGCCTGGCTGACCAGTAATACATGAACGCCACAACAGCCAGTAGGAAAATAACTCCGGCAATAAGCTGAATCGTTCTTTTCAGGCTGGCTTTGCCTTTGGGGGTAATAAAGGAACGCAGGTCTCGCTTTAAGATCATGGCCACAAATTCCATAAAGAAACCTCCGTCCCGCTGCTAAGTAGTTTTTTGGTTCTCTCCTAAGTGTGTAATCAAGTCATGGTACTCTTCACCTGCGGTAAGCTTCAAAAACAAATCTTCCAAGGAAGCGTTTTCTCCCCCCGCGCCCTTACCTACCTTTTGCCGTAAATCATCGATTGTGCCTTCGGTAAGAAGCCGGCCTTTTTGAATAATCCCTACGCGATGGCACATACGTTCGGCTATCTCCAAGATGTGGGTTGAAAGAAACACAGTGCCGCCTTCCTGTGCCACCTGCACCAAAACGTCTTTAACCAGCCTGGCGCTTTTGGGGTCAAGCCCCACCGTGGGTTCATCTAAAAACATGACCTTAGGCGAACCCAGAAGAGCCGCCGCCAAAATAACCTTTTGCTTCATGCCGTGTGAATAACCACCCAAAAGTTCATCCTGTCTTTCCAAAAGATCAAACAAACCCAAAAGCTCTTGAATCTTTCGTTCGGCCTGGGAATCGGGAATTTTTCGCAGATCGGCCACAAATTGAAGCAATTCCTTGGCGGTAAGTTTCTCATAAACATCCGGGGTATCGGGCACGAACCCTATGAGCGACTTTACCTTTACCGGTTCTTTTTGAACATCGAAGCCGCACACTTTGACTTCCCCCGAAGTAGGAATGAGAAGCCCCGCGAGCATTCTTATAGTGGTGGTTTTACCGGCGCCGTTGGGGCCCAGGAACCCGAAAATCTCCCCGGGTTCCACTTTTAGATCAAGACTGTCTACCGCCACAAGGTCGCCGTATCTTTTTGTAAGCCCTTGAGTTTCGATCAAACACTCACCCCCTTGTGCCAAAAAAGGCATTCCATCAAATGGTATATTGACTGTGGGGGGAAATCAACACCAAACGTAATTGCCATTTACACTGTGGAAAGCATTCTTTTTGATGCCCTTTGCTTAACTTCCGCATATACTTCCATGGTTTCGGCGGCTATATCGTCCCAGGAGAACTTATCTTTGGCTCTGGCTTTAGCCCTTCTGGCGAGTTTTTCCCGCAAAAGAGAATCCCTTAATAGACTTTTGATGGCAATGGCCAAAGCCCGAGGGTCGTCGGGGTGAACCTTGATCCCTGTGACCATATTTTCCACCACTTCGGCTAGGCCGCCCGCATCTCCCACAACCAAGGAGGCGCCTGTAGCCATGGCTTCCAAGGCTACAATACCAAAAGGTTCGTAGGAACTTGGGAAACACGCCACCCAAGCCTCTGAATATAACTGCTTTAGTTCCTTGTCGCCTTTGTGGCCGGCCAAATGTACGATGTTTCTCAGCCCCGATTCCCAAACGTTTTTCCTAAGCTCCGCCTCCATAGGCCCGCCGCCGGCTAAAACAAGCTTTGCGTAAGGAAACTCCATGACTATATCCGACATGGCCTCAACCAGCACTTGCGGCCCCTTTTCTGGCACCAAACGCCCAACATAGATAATCAGCGGATTGGCTTGGGGCGCCCTCGCCACTTGGAACCATTCGTCTGATATACCGTTTGGAATGACCCTTATTTTGTCCAAAGGAACGCCAAATGTGTGACGAATCTCGTCTTTCATATAGTGGGAACAAGCTATTACCCGCCAAGCCTCATAACATAGCCACCACTCTGTCTCGGAAATATGCCCTTGGCTGGGGTTGTGCAAACCTTTTTGGCGCCCGCATTCGGTGGCGTGTATAGTGGCCACCAAGGGCAGGTTCCACCCGTGTTTCAGCGCCCTGGCCGCATAAGCCACTATCCAATCGTGGGCGTGAATAACATCAAAATGCTCGTCGGATAACATACGAATAGCTTCTTCCA
>CAYPVF010000084.1:0-8618 GCA_964414105.1 uncultured Eubacteriales bacterium | reverse complement strand
ATACATAGGTGTAGCGCTTGTCCATGGCTGCACGCAGTAGTAGAGGGTAAAAAAGCTGGTCTGGAGGGGAAAGCAGTGATAAGGGTTCAGTTGAAACGGCCTATCGCGGTTGTGTTGGCGCTCATCCTGGTGCTAGGTTTTTTTCCGATTACGGTGTCGGCTACAGATGGGATAGTGCCTTTTTCCGTAGAGGATCAGGATGGAAATGTATACACGGAAATTCTAAAGGTCTCTGATGACTTCACGGGAATGAGGGGCACGAAAATTCCTCTTTTTTACGTTAGCGTGGATATGGCGACAACGGGCATAAAGATTGCCGCCGATGCTTTGTATCTAACAGCCGATATGGATGAAGGCAACAGTGCAGTTGACTTTTCGAGTGACCAAGAAAGCATTGTCATCGGGGATCTTACCGGCTACTATTTGAGCGAACCGGGCAGATACTTCGACCTAGGTGTTATTGACCAGACAGGCACCAACAATATCTATTATTTGAGCGTGTGGACAGACGGGTCAGGGGATGCCTATGGCATAATCCTTCAGCTTGGGAGTAACGCTGAAAGGCCGAATCTTTCGGCGGAATTCGATACAGATCCCGTTCGTTACTCTCTGGATGACCCCGCAGACGATTTGCGAGTGACAGCTACAGCCGTATCTGGCGACTTAAGTTACCAATGGTACCGAAATACCGTAAACAGTGTTTTGGGCGCAGAAACTATCGAAAGTGCAATTGGGTCCAGCCACACACCCGATACATCTGCCGGGGGTTGTACGTACTATTACGTGGTTGTCACAAATTTCGAAACTGGGAAGAATGCGGTTTCGGTTTTTAGCCCTATTGTGCCTGTAATTGTGGAAGATCCTTCCGCGGCTGATATTTCCTTATCTACCCTTCGTCTGAAATACAGAAAATCGCAGGATGGGGAACTGTTCAGCTACGATTACCCGGTGCCCATGACGGACATGTACGGTGATGGCCGTTTCTTGTATGCCGGCACTGATTATGGTTCATATCCAGACAGCGCCTGGCTTCTTGGCAGTATTACGCCCGGGGCGACGCTCAAAATCAACGACAATCCCATCGACGTTGACGATTTGGGCCACTTTGAGTGCGAGGTAGTTGGCAACACTGCCGGCTACCATTACACGGTTGTTGAAATCACTGTCATATCAAAGGACGATACGAAGACAAACGCGAAACACGTGTTTTTGTTCGCGAATAATAACAGAGGGAACCCCCAAAATTGGCCGACTATATCGAGTTTTGTCGATACAGATGGTGTTAAGATCGGCGGATATATGTCAGACAATACTCATAACCGGCAAGGGGTTATGCACGGTTACAAGGTTGCCAACGGTGTTGAAACCGCCAAGATCACAGGAAAGTTTAAAAAAGCTACAAACTTCATGGAGATATTCAAACTGGAGCCGATGACGGGTCAACTCAATTCGTGCGGCGAAGCAGTTTTTGACATCTCGGAAACCGAATTTACAAGCTCTATGCTAAACTTCGATGTCGGCTACAACTTTTTCTTTATGAAGCAGAGAACTGCGGATAGCGATGATTTGGTGCAGTATGGTTCCTTATGCGTATATCGACAGGAACCGGGAATGGCGCCAGATACCGATTTCGACCCATCCACAGACCTCAGTGTTTCCGACGCATGCGGAGAAGAATTTGACATTGCCTGGAATTCAGAAAAAAGCCGGTATGAAGGCGCCATACCATCAGGTGGATCCGATCAGAACACTCTTACTTTCACTTTACTGCACAAGCCTGAGGGAGCGACAGTTGGCAATTTCAATGCGGAAGGCAAGCGTGCTGAATCGATCGAAAGTGGTATACAGCAGATCAGAACCAGTTACGAAAAAACATATAGATTCATTGTTACCGCTCAGGACGGAATAAACAGTAATACTGTTGAAGTCACAATAATCCGACCTGGCTGGACCCCTTTAGAAGGAGGAGATCCGGACGCGGCGTGGATGTATCAGCTTGGCGCCGAGTCTTTGGTTTCGGCCAATGGGACCTGGTATCGTTCTTCCATGTACCCCCTCAACCCCGACGGGACACTTGGAGACGCGATTACTTTCACTTCTGTTCCGGCGGATAAGCTTTCGGGAGGAAATGCGGGGTTCGAATATGTAGTTAAACCTAACGATGAAAGCGCCATATCGAAAGTTGCCAGGATGAGCGTTAGCGGAACATCCAAATACCTGCCTTCTTCCGTTGAGGTATTTGTAGACGGGGTCGAACAGGTACTCCCTCAACCATCAGATTCGTTCAATCTACAGGGTATTCTTCATACCGGCAAAAGCATCTACGGCCCTAGCAATGAGTCGTGCACCAAAATCGAAATTAAAGTCATGTCTGATCTAAGCGGGTATGAAGGACAGCGGACTTACGCCTTTTATCTTCCCTATATAAAACCTTTAGTAGCTGAGCTTGCCAATCTCAAGATCGCTAATGGCCGTGCAACCGACAAAGGAAGCGAATTGCTTTACGAGCGGGGAACTAATTATGTCAAAAAGACAACGTTCAGTAACGATGTGGTGGAGTACGATGCCAAAGTTAGCTACAACTGCGAGTATCTCTACCTAAATCCAACCGTAATGACAAGCGACGTCACAATTGCTTACAAACTCAACGGTAAGACGGTAGAGCCCACTAATCCTGTTTCCGGCGCTGGGAATGACGGGGTCATAAAGCTGGACCAGGGTTCTAGTACGCTGGTACTGGAGTGCAAGTTTAAAGGCGATACCGATGGTTCAAGCAAGAAAGTCTATACCCTTTATGTCAACAGGGGATCAAACTGTAACGCTGTGATGGCTTATAGTGATTCAATGTCAGTGGTGGGCAATACCGATATCGTAACTTCTAACCAGATATCTGTTAGCTACCCAAAAGACAAGACGACTTTTGATCTTACTGTCACTGCTGAGGTAGAAGGGCGAGATATTTCGGTTATGCAATCCGGTGATGAAAAGGCTTCCGGAACTTCAGAAGTCACGGCCTCCGGGTTGAGCGTACTGGAAGAAGCTACTGTGGTGGTTTCCGACAACGCCACAAATAACAGCCGTACCTACACGATTGTTCCGCTGATGGAAGCTTCGGAAGGCGCAACAAGCACCTACGCTCTAATGCCGGCCCCCGGCCAATTTATAAACACAACTTGGGATGGTTTTGACTTCATGCGTGTCGTCGGCGGAGTGGGCGCTCCCACTGAGGAGAATCCGGGCGGCTCGGGGGGGGGAAGTCTTGGCGTCTTCGGCGGTTTTGTAACTTACTATTTTGAAGACCCCATCCTTAACCACGCCAAAAACAAGTTCGGAGCGGATTTTCAAATAGGCGGCAATGCGTTTTCAGGAAATAATGAACCTGCTTCGGTCATGGTCGCCCAAGACCTCGATGGCGACAAAAAACCTGACAAGGATCTTGAAACAGGCGAAGAGCTTTGGTATGAGCTGGCCGGAAGCATGTACTATGATGACGGCACGATACATGGTTATTCAATAACCTACGAAAACCCAAGTCCTTCGTTTATGCCGTATTTTTGCCAGGATGTTTTGTACGAAGATAATCAGGGAGGTTCGGGCACGGCGGTTCGAGCAAACGGTTTTCACCCTCAGCCCTATTATCCCGATGGGCTTTTCTACAAGTTCGATAAATACCCAGGCAATCAAGGACTGTACAAAGACGAGTCGATCACCTTTACAGGTTCGCTGCTTGACGCCGAGAATCTAGGCGGGCGCGGCATTCCTGTGCGATTTGGGTATGCCGATTGCGCGCCTGTGAAGGCAGACAAGATCGAGACCATCGCCGGAAACCCGTATCGGGAAAGCAGGGACACGAAAACCTGTTTTGACATTGACTGGGCAGTTGACTCAAACGGGAAGCCTGTAAGGCTCGAGGAAATTAGTTTCGTGAAGATATACAGTTCCACCTTGTACGATAAAGACGCAACGGGGGAGCTTTCGCCTGAAATCGGGGCGCTGGAACGACTTGACAGGATCGGTTCTGCCCAGGTTGGCAAAACACCGAAACCGTCAAATATTCGGATAAGTGCTGAGGGTTTTGACGCAATCATCTTGGATGGCAATGATTTACCAGATTCCGGCGAACTGTATTCTGTCAACGTAGGTGAGCGTCGTTTTGTGCAGACAATTGTCAGCTGTGACAAAAAAGACGCGGCTTTTGTCAACAATGACAGGGTGACGCCGGGGGCTGCAACCGCAGCATACCTTGAGGTCACATCCGACTCCCGGCGGTTGATTCGGGTTATTGTGCAGCGAGACGAGATGGAACCATACATCGTTGTTCTCGAACTCACCGGTACTGCGGAATCGGTAGATACGGCGCTAACAAGACTAGAAGTAAAGCGTAACGGAACAGATATTTCGGAACTACGCAAGACGGGCGATCTGTCGTATTCACTGAACGTTCCGGCGAACTATTCCGACTTACAGATCTTTCCCTTCACGAAAAAAGACGCAGTTGTCACGGTAAACGGTAAGTCTGTAAATGAAGATGGATATGTACCAGTCACACTTGGGGCGCCGGGAACAGAGACTGCCATTACAATAGCGGTTCTTAATGGTACAGAAATCGAGACGACGCTCCTTACTGTTTTTCGCGACAAGGCGGAGGGAGCGACTGTCAGTGCGGGAACAGTTACCCTTTCTGTGGAAAAATTCACTCTTGGACAGGGTTATATAGCGGAGCCCATTCAAGTTCCTATTCAAAAAGGCGATACAGCGGCGGATGTAGTGACAGCGCTGTTAACTTCGGTTTACGGGAGCAAAGGCTATATTAGCAGCACGAACAACGCTTACGGAAGTTTCTACCTTTCAGATGTTTACGACGCCAATAGGGGCGAATTGAACGTACCTGAATTCATAATGCAAGCCCTTGCCGCGACAGGCACCGCACTGGATCCGAACGACTCTACTTCGGATTACCTTGGCGAGTTTGATTACACCTATACAAGCGGCTGGATGATAACCGTAAATAACCTTTTCATTCCGGTGAGCGCCGGGCTGTGGGAACTCAATAGCGGCGATGTTGTTCGTTGGCAATTCACTTTGTATGGACTTGGCGCTGACATAGGGAACACCAGCCCCGATTCCGAGTTTGGGGGTCAAGACAGCATTATCCCACCTACAAACAGGGATATGCTTACCCAGAAGATTGCTGAGATTAACGGGGATGGTAATAGGGAAGCGCTGTTAGCTGCGGGAAACAACAGAGAAAGATACGATAACGCTCTTCTGGTGATACAAGACTTACAAAGCACTCAAGCCGAGTTAAACGCCGCACTGGCGCAGCTGAACAGTTTTGACGGCATAGGCACGCCCGCAACGTCCAGAAAAAGTACCGAAGGAACCTTAACTCCGAAAGCTACTGTTATGGGGGGAGTGGCTCAGGCGGCAGTAAGCACTTCTGACATGGATAAGGCTATTGAGGATATCAAAAATAGCCAGGGTAAAGCCATCACAATTGAACCCGAGATTACCGGCGGAACAAGCAAAACCACTGTAGAACTGCCGAAGTCATCTCTGTCGGCAATCGTTTCCCACACCATGGCCGATCTGGTCATCGTGACGCCAGAAGGTAGCCTGACTATTCCTAACGACGCGTTGGAATCTGTGGCATATTTGGCCGCGGGTTCGACCGTAATTGTAAGCCTGGAGGCAGTGGATACTGGCTGCCTCACCTTGGAGCAACAGAAAGCTGTGGGCAATAGCGCGGTTTACGATATATCCATCGCAAGCGGCGGCAAGACTATAGGCAGTTTTGGGGGCAAATCGGTCACTATTTCCTTGCCTTACGTTCTGAAGGCGGGTGAAACATCCCAAGGAGTGACTGTGTGGTACATGGGAAGCTCCGGAAACCTTGAAAAAGTGAGTTGTGAATACAACAAAACAACTGGCGAGGCTACTTTTGTTACCGATCACTTGTCACGGTATGTAGTGGGGTATGAAGCAGTTTGGGCGAATCCATTTAAAGATGTCAAAAGCAGCGACTGGTATTTTGACGCCGTGAAATACGCCGTGCGGAACGGGCTTTTCAAAGGCACTTCCGGAAACACCTTTGAACCGGATTCGTGGATGACTCGCGCTATGTCGGTTACAGTGCTGTATAGGTTAGAGGGCGAACCCGAAGTCTCCGGAAGCAGTGATTTTGCCGATGTTGGGTCAGCTAAATGGTACACAGACGCAGTCATGTGGGCTAACTCCCAGGGCATAGTCGAAGGTTATGATAACGGCCTGTTCGGAACCGATGATCCGGTTACCCGGGAACAAATGGCTGCAATACTGTATCGTTACGCAAATTACAAGGGACACGATACTTCTGTGGCAAGCGCCCTTGCGATGTACGCCGACGTTAGCGAAATAGCTTCCTACGCTCTGGATGCTATGGCGTGGGCTAACGCAAAAGGGATCATTACGGGACGTACTGCATCGACTCTATCGCCTTCGGGGACTGCCACACGTGCGGAAGTAGCAACGATCCTTATGCGGTTTTTGGAGGGGAAATAATGAAATCAAGCCGGTCTAGATTTACTGCATTAGTGCTGGCCGCTGTGCTGACGGTTTTGTTCTGCTCAACAGCTTTAATGGCCGGTACCGACGTGGATACCGTTCAGGCTTACGTTACTGAAACAGCCGAGTTCATGCTCGAGGCGGTAAAAAACCCTCAGGTCGGCTCTGTTGGCGGGGAATGGGCTGTTATCGGCTTGGCCCGTAGCGGCCACGATGTGCCGGACGAATACTATCAGAACTACTACGGGACTGTGGAGGCCTATGTTAGTGGTTGTAAGGGTCTCCTTCACGACAAAAAGTACACCGAATATTCACGTGTCATAGTGGCCATTTCGGCCATCGGCAAAGATCCGCAGGATGTGGCGGGTTACAATCTCCTGACCGCGTTAGGTGATTTCCAAAAAACAATTTGGCAAGGCATTAATGGGCCCATCTGGGCCCTTATAGCCTTGGATAGCGGTAATTATGAAATGCCCAAGAACGAATCTGCGTCAGTTCAAGCGACTAGGCAAATGTATATCGACGAGATTCTGTCGCGGCAACTTGCCGACGGTGGATGGAGTCTTACGGGCAGGGGTGGAGGTTCCACCCCGTCTGACCCGGACATTACCGGCATGGCGTTGCAGGCTTTAGCCAAATACCAAGGGCAGCAGGCGGTAAAAGAAGCCACTGTACGGGCGCTTAACTGTATGTCTGACAAGCAGAACGAAAATGGCGGCTTTTCTAGCTGGGGCACGGCCAATGTGGAAAGCGCGGCGCAAATCCTGGTGGCTTTGTGTGAGCTGGGTATTCCCCTAAACGACAGTTCTTTTGTAAAGAACGGGAACACCATCTTGGACAATCTGTTAAGTTTTCGTTTGACCGACGCCAGTTTTAAGCATACCGACGAGGGCGGGGGGAACAACCAGATGTCCAGTGAACAAGGTTTCTACGCCTTGGTGGCTGTCTTAAGAGCGCAAAGCGGTAAAAACAGCCTCTATCGTATGTCCGATGCTATTAGCGTGGGTGTAGGTCAAGGGCTTGTTAAAGGCCAGGGTTTACCAGGTAAAAACCCCGACGTAAAGCCGATGCCCGTGGTCATCCCCGGGGCAAGTTTTGAGGACGTTATTTCTCTCAACAGCATTACGGCAATTCAGGCTTTGGCAGCCCGCGGGATTGTTGACGGCAAGGGCGATAACAAGTTTGATCCGTCTGCCGGTATGACTCGCGCTGAATTTGCTACCATCATAACCCGGGGGCTAGGTTTAGCTGCCCGGGATACAGGCGTGTTTTCCGATGTGTTACCTTCGTCCTGGTACGCGGGTTATGTTGGAACGGCCAACGCCTATGGCATTGTAAACGGTGTAGGAAACGGCCAGTTCAATCCCGAAGGCGTCATAAGCCGTCAAGAGGCTGCTACCATGGTGGCCAGGGCCGCGGGGCTTTGTGGGATCGATTCGGAGCTAGCCGCATGGGAAGCCCGGGAGGTGTTGGCTCAATTTGGCGACTATATTACGGTTGCCGACTGGGCATGGGATTCCTTGGCCTTATGCTATCGTGAGGACATTTTGGACCAATCGGAATTGAATGTTGAACCCCTCAAAGAAATTAGCCGAGCCGAGATGGCCCAAATGCTTTTTAATATGCTAATAAAGGCCAATTTGATTTAGCATGTGGATTTCGGGGTGGAAGCAACACAAATGGAAAGTAGTCGCCTCCTTAGTGCTAGCAGCGGTGCTGGCAGGTGTATTTTACTACGGAGGTAATGCCCCCGGCGCAAAGGGGTGGCGCGTTGAGAGTAAGCCAAAGCTTCCGGGGGCTACTAACGAAACCGGGAAACAGGTAGCGGACGTTGGGGGCGCGCCGGAAGAGGTGTCTGAGAAAGAGCCGGCAGAGATGAGTACGCCTTTTGTCGAGACAAGCACGCCTCCTGTTGAGACAAAGGTTTCAGATAGGGTCATGGTCATTGACCCTGAAACCGGTAAAGACAAATATCAGACAGACCCAGTGCCCGAAGGAAAGCCCTTGCCTGTAGAGCCCCAAGACATCGAGATTGGGATGGAAGCTTACACTTGTACAGTCTCGATTTATAGATC
>CAYPVF010000083.1:0-8625 GCA_964414105.1 uncultured Eubacteriales bacterium | reverse complement strand
CCGGGAATACCTGGCGATGATCGGGATGATCAGGATTCATTTTGATGTGGAGTCAGGGAAGACGGAGACGCAAACCCATGAGAATACGTTACAAGACGTTACGTGAATTGCTCGACTGGCATCCGGTGGATGTGGATCTCGAAATGCTTTCGGCCCCGCGTGGTGCCGTCCGGCATTGCGGCTACATCCTCATGCCGGATGAGGTGCGGCGGCTGATTTTTAACGAAAGGATGAAAAAATGAGAAAATTTAAGCACAAAATACATGACGGTAAGGAGAGATGTGCTGCATGAACACCCTCCACCTTTTCGCCGGCATCGGCGGCGGGATTGTCGCCGACATGATGATGGGCCACAAGCCCGTCGGCGCGGTGGAGTTGGATTCGTTTTGCCGGCGGGTGCTGCGACAACGGCAAGCGGACGGGTGGCTGCCCGATTTTCCGATTTTTAACGACGTGCGGAATTTCGACGGCCATAAAAACATCGAGCCGGAATTTCCCCTTTTTGAAGGCACAGGAGGCTTTAATGGATACGAAATCACCGAACCCGTGGATGTTATTTGCGGCGGCTTTCCCTGCCAGTCATTTAGTACCGCCGGCAACGGAAAGGGGTTCGACGACCCGCGCGGACAGCTTTTTTTCGATTTCATCCGAATCATTGACAGAATACGCCCGCGATTCGTGTTCCTGGAAAATTCCCCTGCCGTTATTCCCCTCGCTGGTCGAACCATTTTCGGGGAAATTGCCAAAATCGGGTATCATGCTGCGTGGCTGTGTTTACCCGCTTCGGCTGTCGGTGCCTGGCATCGCCGGCTGCGATGGTGGTGCTTGTGCTGGCGAGACGGTGCCGACACCGACCGTTTGCGGAAACAACAATCGCAAGGGAATTTCAAAGAAAGCAGGGGACGGTCTGGCGACATACGTCAAGAAATTTCCGATTTGCAAAGCAGGAGGATGTGGACAACCCCTTCCGCCAGCGACGCCAACCAGGGAGGCCGAATCACCGCCAACATGACCTGTACGTCGCTGGCCCAGCAGCTGAACACGCCTGAATTTTGGCCGACGCCGCTTGCAACTGACGCGAAAAACAATGCAGGTGACGGGCAGCGAAACCGGAAAACACCCCAATTAAACGCATCGCCACCGGCTTCCGACCACAACGCAATGGCCGGCGGCAAGCTCAACCCGGACTGGGTGGAGTGGCTCATGGGCTTTCCCTCAGGCTGGACAGACCCGGCACCGCTGGTATCGATCGAGGCTCACCACCCGGACTTTTGGGCCGTCGAGCCGGTCATCCCCCGACTTACCGACATCACGAAAAACCGCGTCGCGCGCGTTCGGGCACTGGGAAACGCCCAAGTACCCATCTGCGCCGCCACGGCGTTTCAAATGTTAATGCAAATCGTTTCAACCCAAGCCCCGAATCAAGGAGGATAAAATGCTTGTAATCGCCCGTCAAGTCAACGAAAAAATCATCGCGGAAAACGAACTCACCGGCGACCGGATGGAAATCACGCTGGTAGCCATCCGAAACGGCGGAACCCAAGTCCGCATCGGTATCGACGCCCCGGAACATATCCGGCTCACCCGCGCGGAAGTCGCCCAGGACGATTTCGGAGGCCAGAGCAGCATGAAACACAGCGAAAACCTCATCCAGCGACTCGCCCGCGATTTAAACACATCGGACACATACGACTTTCAACGCGGCTTTTCGTGGGAGGACCTGCCGGAAGTCACGCAGATATATTATTGCGAGCAGGCTGAATACCTTCTCGACCACTACCATATCACCCCGAGAGCCGAATCCACGGAGGGAGAAAATGAAAGTCCCGCTCACGTTCAATAATTGCACTTTCAACAACTGCAATATATACCTCACCCCATCCCCGGACGGCCAGACCGCCCCCCGCGTGGAGCCGATACAGGCAATCACCGAGGCCGACGCCGTAAAGGTTGACAAAGACGAGGGATTTTGATAAAATGAAAGGAGCGGAACTTTCGTGGTCGGGAACGTTTACAATGAAGAAACGCAAAAAGCCATGGCGCTCCAGGAGAGGCAATCAATGGCACATAAAATTTGCATGTGAATCGACATGGCTGCGCCGGCGTGGATTGCCGCCAACTTCGGACGTATATGTACAATACGTGCTGAGCCAGCCTCTGAAAAAGCAGAGATACATCATCTCGAAAGGTGTTGCGATTTATTTCCCGACTGGGGAATCCATAATTAACGGTCAGCGCGTAAACAATGCCGAAATTGCAATAGGACTGCTTAAGCAGATATTGAGCAAATAAAAAACCCCGGCGCGTCGCTTTCGCAAACACTCCAGGGGCGAGAATTGATAAACGTAGTTTACCATACAAACCGAACGTTTACAACCACAGGAACGAAAATGACCGAAAAACAGGAATCTTTCTTAATCGCCAAGGATGTGGCGGAACTTTTGAATTGCAGCGTATACCATGTTTACCGGCTGAAAAAAATGGGAATGCCGTATAAAAAAGTCGGCACCTCCCTGCGTTTTTTGAAGTCGGAGATCGACGACTGGATTAACCGCCGCACAAAAGACGGAATTCTCAAAAAAGGCGGCTTGCCGGAATAGGCCGCCCGCCCCGCCGTACTTTCTTTCCTCGCGGCGGGGTTTTTCCTTTTCTTGGGCGAAATCTTCCCAAAATAAAATATGCTATTTTATGTCAAAATATGTTATTTTATGCGCTTTTTGACAAGACACCCTGAAAGCCGTTGCAATTTCTTTTCATCGGAGGTTTAATGCACATAGAAGGATAGGCGAAATGCAAACCGAATGGATTCCAATCAAACATCTCAAAACCAACGACGGCCAAATCCCCGGCGTTCCGAAAAACCCAAGGTACATCCGCAACGACCGTTTCGACCTGCTGAAACAATCCATCACCGACGACCCGGAGATGATGCAAATCCGCGAGCTGGTCGTCTATCCGCTGGACGGCAAATACATCGCCATCTGCGGCAACATGCGGCTGAAAGCCTGCAGAGCGCTGGGCTGGACGGAAATCCCCTGCAAAATCCTCGACGCCGATATGCCGGCCGAGAAGCTGCGGGCGCTGGCCATCAAGGATAACAACAACTTCGGCGATTACGACTGGGATATGGTCGCCAATGAGTGGGAGCTGGAAGAAATCACGCATTGGGGTATTGAACTGCCGGAATTGAACATAGACAGTGAGTCGAAAGACGATGACAATGATAATTCCCCTGAAATAAAAGAAATTGAACTCAAGCCATATAACCGAGTTCATTTTCTGATAAGTTGCGACATAAACGACTCAGATGTAGTACTGAAAGCAATCGATTCTCTTTACGAAAAAAAAACTTTTGAGATAGAGAGTACATTGAATTGATCAAACACAGAAAACAGACTGACAACGACTGTGTGCATCAGAAAGTTGCCTTGCGTAAAAAAGCAATAGCTGCGCTTTCGTCAGTGCGCGTGCTTGATTTATTTGCAGGAAAGAACGAAATCTGGAGTCATATATCAACAGAGCGTTATCTTGGAGTAGAAAAAATAAAAGGCAAGGGAAAAAATCTGCATGTAGATAACGTTCGCTTGATAAAATCACTGGACTTGTCCAAGTTTAACGTAATTGACTGTGATTCTTACGGAATACCTGCAAATCAGATTTCTGAATTGTTTCGCAATAAAACCATTTTGCCAGGAACGATTATTATTTATACAATGTGTACGAATCGGATATCGACAATGCCGAAAACACTTGTTCATGTGTCAAGATTGCAACATATGCAAAAAAAATGTCCAACGTTATTAAACAAACTGACAGCCGAGTTATTTTACGCTTTCCTTTACTCACTCGGAGTTAAAAAAGTTGTAAAATATACAAAAAAAAGCACATTTTTGAAAGAGTATGGGTACTTTACTGTAGACAATGTATGATAAGTGTGCTATAATGAAAGAGTGGCGGATAACCGCCTTTCAATTCCTCATTCTTTCATTTAAGGAGACATGCAATGTCACTCATTTATCAGCCTCGCGGTAAAGCACGTGAATACTCCCCGCTTGCCTTGAACCTTTATTTAGGGTGTTCTCATGGATGTAAATATTGCTACGCGCCGCGTTGCATTAAGTCGTCCGAAGAGAACTTTTCATCAAAGCCGACACCGAGAAATATTAAAATAACACAACTTGAGAAAGAGCTTATAAAAGAGACGCACACAGAACAAGTTTTGTTAAGTTTTATCGGTGATGTTTACTGTGAAACGCAAGATGGAAATCGCTTGACAGAAGAAGTCCTTTCCCTTTTTGCAAAATACCAGGTTCCGACAGCCATATTAACAAAGGGTGGCGAAAGGGCACTAAAGCACCTTCATCTTTTTGCTTCAATAAAGCGATTTATGTTGGGTGCAACGCTCACGTTTGATAACGACTCGGACAGCTTGAAATGGGAACCAGGTGCTGCATTGCCTGGTGATCGCCTTGCAATGCTGAAAGCATCTCATCAGGCCGGGATTAGAACATTTGCAAGTTTCGAGCCAGTTATTTCGCCGGAGCAAAGCATTAACCTTATTCGTCAATCCATTGGGTTTATCGACGTTTATAAAATAGGAAAACTTAACAACTACCAACAAATCGACAAAGGAATTGATTGGAGTCAGTTCCTGAAACAAGCTGTTGACATATTGAGAGGATATGGAAAATCGTTCTATATAAAAGACGATTTGCGAAGAGCTGCGTCAAGCATTCCCTTGAGACCGGAAGAATCACAAAGCGATGTTTTTCTGGTGTGAGATATCGTTTATCTCAAGGCTGTCGCGGCAATAATAAACCGTGACAGCCTTTTTTTATTGGCAAGTATAAGATGAAAACATGGCGAAAAGAGGGAGGCCTACGCAATATACGGAGGAACTGGGAGACAAAATCGCCAGTTATTTAGCGATAGGACTGACATTGAAAGAAGCCGCCGAATATGCGGGTCTGGACCCTAAGATGGTTCAAAAGTGGAAAGAGCGAAATAAGGATTTTGTCGCAAAATGCAGTAGAGCGGAGTTGGCCATGAAAGCAATGGCCGGAAGAAACGAATACCGGATGCTGGAAGCAGAAGACCCAAAAGCCACGCAGAGCTTTAAGAACCGCGAGGAAGCAAAACGCCATCACCGCGCGATGGAGCGGATACGGCGATTGGAAGCGAAGGCCAGAGCCAAAGAAACAGGCACTACATTCATCCCCGCCGTGCTCGACGTCCGGGACGTGTTACGCGAAATCGACGAGGCCTTTACCGAAGACGACGAGAAAACCAGCGAGGAGGACGACGATGGCGTACCTCAACCTTGAAAAACTCAAGCGCATCCCCGAGCAGGAAGCCTACCTGAACTCACCGGCAAGGTTTATCGCCGCAGACTGCGGTCGACGCAGCGGCAAGACGGTGATTGCAAAGCGCCGCATGGCGCGGGCAATGGTGCAGATGCACCCGACGCTCGACAACCCGCTGTACTTGTGGGGCTTGCCGACCTACGACCAGGCAAAAAACACCGCGTGGTTTGATTTTGTAAGAATTTTCCAGTGGCACTTGGATAACGGGTATGCCTCAACCCGCGACATGACGCTGGAGGTGTTTACGGGCGTTCGCCCCGAGACAGGCAAAAAGACCTACTCCAAGCTCCTTGTTCGCGGAATGCAAAACCCCCACCGCGTCGAAGGCGTGGGTTACTGCGGTGTGGTGCTGGATGAGATGAGCGACATCCCGCCAGAAGCCTACAAAATAAGCGTTTACCCCGCCATCAGCGACGTAAGCTGCAACGGCTGGGTGATGCTCATCGGCGTGCCGAAACGCCGGGGTGTCGGGGCGGAGTTTTTCCGCGAAAAGTGTGAGGAATGGGGAAAAGACCCATCGCCGGATTACGCCCGATTCCACTGGACAAGTGACATCGTGCAGTTCATGGCCTCCTGGGAGACCGCAGGCGGGAAAGTTTACTACTGTTTTGTCGAGTACGCGAACGTGGTGAATGAAACGGCGGTCAACCCGGAGTTGCCGCTGATTATCGGATGTGACTTCAACGTCAATCCCATGTGTTGGGTGATATGCCAGGCGAAAACCGACTGGCGGGGCTATTCCGCCGACCGCGTGATTGTGCTCGACGAGTTGTACCTTGAAGACGCGAACACCAAAGAGGCGTTGAATTACCTACACGACCGATACGGGAACCACAAGGCAGGATACCGGTTTATCGGCGACGCGGCGGGCAACAGCCGCACCACCAAAGGAGAACGACCGGATATCTCCGACGTGATTATCATCGAGGAGGACAAACGGTTTTGGGACACTTACGAGAAGATCACGCCGGCCGACTTTCCCGCGGCGAACCCTTCCGTACTGTCAAGAGTGGCCAGCGTCAACGCCATGTTGCGACCCGACTTGGGCCCGCCGAAGCTGTTGATTGATAAAAAGTGCGAACGGCTGATCAAAGACTTCCAAAGCGTTACGTTCGCCACCGGACGTGAAATCGATAAAAAAACCAACGCGGAATTAACCCACATGTCCGACGCGCTCGGGTATGTGATTTGGCAACTATCCCCAATCGGATTCGACCTGTAAATGAGACTTCCATCCGTTTTTACCCGTTTCGGAAACGCCATGCGCAGCGCCGGCCAGAAGCTCGGTGTCGTCAAGAGCGTTATCCGCGAAAAGCAGGTAGATGAACTCAGCGAAGAGATTACTGGCCAACAGGTGTGGGGCGCGCCGGTCAAAGGATCGTGGTCGATTCCGCTGCCGATGGGCAACAAAATTCCGCGTGAAGATATTTACGAAATGCGGAACGACGACACCATATCGCTGATTATCAGCATGTTTCAGGTGGCAGGTGCTACGTCTGTTTGGACCGTCGAGGCCGACAGCGACGTTCCCAAAGTATTCGTTGGTATCCTGGAAAAGTTCGCCAAAGAGAACCAGGAAACGCTCTGGAACCAGGTCATCCTGGAGTGGTTCATTTATGGGCGGTTCATTGCGGAAAAGGTGTATGAGCGGGTTTATGACGAAAACGGCGAGTGGTGGTTCGGAATCAAGCGGCTCCACCAGCTTTTGCCAGAAACGTCTTGCGTGATGATGGATAACGACGGCTTTACGGGAATCCGCAGCACGTATCCTTATTACGTCGACCTTCCGGTCGAGAAAAGCCTGGTGCTGACGCACGAACGCCGGGGAGACAACCTCAACGGCCGGCCGATTTTCATGAGCATGTACAAGGCATGGAAACGCCACGAGGAAATATCCGATGGCCTGATGGATTTTTACGAAAAGGACTCCGGCGCGGGCTGGAAGGTGCTTTACCCTTATGGAAAATCGGTCGGTGAAAACGGGAAGGAAATTGAAAACGTCGAATACGCCAGGACGATGGCGGAAGATGCCCAAAACAACCGTGTGGTGCTGATTTGGCGCAAACCCAACCGTTCCAAAGACCAGACCACGGCCACCGCGCCCGACTTCGAAATCGAGAAGCTGCCGCTGAACAACGTTTCCAGCGACCGCGTGAGCTCCATGATGTATTACGACAAAGGGAAAGTTCGCGGTGCGGGTATCCCGGAACGCTCGGTGTTGGAAGGCGAGTTCGGCACGAAAGCCGACGCCACCAACAGCACAGAGTACGCCATACGCTGCATTGAGGGCAAACTGGCGGATTTTATGGCACAGATCAACAAGTACGTCGTCGACCCTATGATAGAGAAAAACGACGAGCGTTATGTGGGTCGAATCCGCCTTGTCGCAGGCCCCATCTGGCAACGCGACATCCAGGCAAAACTGCAATTTTTGCAGTCTCTGCTCGGTACGGCGCTGATGCAGTCGATCATCGAAGACGAGGTTGACTTAAAAGCATTGCTGGAAATCGCAGGTATACCAATTCGCAGCACTCCCACCGGCGAGAATAACGAAAGCGGGCAGCATTTGAAGCCAAGCGAAGAAAAGACAGAAGAATTTCTCAGTGCCATCGAGGCGTTGAAACAAAATGTAACCCCACAATAAACCCAATGGCATGAAGAAAGCGTTCCTTTTATCCCTGATTTTATCCCTGGCTTTATCCCTGACCGCCCACGCTGCCCAGCGGGTGCCGGCGGATGAGTATTTCGGGGATTGGTTTTTCCCGGCGATTCAACGGCAGGCGTTGGAGAACCGCAGCGGATCGTGTGTTTATATGAGCACGATGGCGGCGGGGATCAACCAGAATAACGCGAATGCGTGGACGTTGGCGTGGAAAACAGAGTATGGCTCCGCGTGCCGGGGCGGAAGCTGGCCGAGCCGGTTCGAGGCCGACGCGGCGAGGCGGGGGTTGAAAGTCGAGAGCGTCACCGGAAGCGGCACGTATGACGCCATGCGGCGGGCGGTGAAGGCCGGCAAGTGGGTGGCGATTGGTTGCGGGCGGGCACACTTCCAGACGCTGGTGGGTTACGATGACCGGGGCACCGCCGACACGTCGGACGATTGGTGGTACGTGTGGAATTGTAACGATTTTCACGCGGTCACGAAATACCCGCACGCGGAGTTTGTCCGTGCCCACCGTGCAAGCGGTGAGTGGTGTATCGTGCTGGAGGAACCCGACCGCCCCGGCGTGTTGAAGAGGGAGGTGCGATAGTGTTATTACAA
>CAYPVF010000082.1:7799-8747 GCA_964414105.1 uncultured Eubacteriales bacterium | reverse complement strand
CCTAGGCACAGCTGTTTTCATACCGTCATACCAGCAAAGCACATCCCGTGCCAGCTTCATCATGGTATTGTCTTCCCCTTGCCCAAAAGAAATGGCCCAAGGGATGGAAGAAAGCGTGTTAGACGCAATGTATAACGCTAACAACCGCCAGAACTCGGTGGGCGGATGGCCGCCAAAATAACCGTGGATTGTTCCCGTAGCGAAATGGGGACTTGCCTGGGCTGACCATACAATTCGGTTGAACTCCTCCCACGGGTCACCAAAATCATAGCGGTCGAAGTCGATTATCGTGAGTTGGCCGTTTTCCAACATCATATTACCTACGTGATAATCACCGTGTTGGAAGCATTGTGGGCGGTTTTTGAGCAAATGCCGATTTTGCTCTACATAAGCAATCAGTTTCTCAGCACCCTCAAAGTGAAGCCCGCATTCTAAGTATTGCTGAATCTTGCTACTGGCTTTGCGGTTAAAGCGAGTCGCCCAATCTTCTTGTGTCTTGGGAGCAGATATGGTGTGTATGTCGCGCAAAATCCGACCCGCTTCGAGCCCAAGATTATACCGATCAGTTTCGGTGAGAACAGGAAGGACTTCCTCCAAATCTTTGCCCTGGACCCAAGTTTGCAGCAAGTATACGCCGTCGGTGCAGGCGCCAAAGGCCACCGGACGGCACATAGGGATGCCCAAGGAAGCCATCTGTTGAAGAATACTGAACAGCTGCTTGCGGCCATCGTAGCGCCGTGGGGGTGAAATCCGAAGCAGATACTTATCACCGTTTGCTTTGGCTACGCAGTATTTTTTGTCTTCCGACCAACCTTTGTTTATGTAAGTGATTTTCGAAAACTCGCGCCCGAAATCGTCCCAAATCCGAGCCGCCCCAAGGATACACTCGACAGCCCTGCCTTTACCTTCGGTGTAGGCGTTTCTGTCGTCGGGGTGCTTCGAAGCCAA
>CAYPVF010000082.1:0-7789 GCA_964414105.1 uncultured Eubacteriales bacterium | reverse complement strand
CCAATTCAACCTTGATAGCCTCGTATTCCTTAGCCACAGGGACATTGGCGTTTAGATAATCCCTAAAACAAATGTAATTCTTCCACTGTATGCTGCCGGTTTTGACGATGTGGACGTGGTGAGTGCGCCTGTGGGCCTGTTCGCCGCCATCCACCAGCAGTATATCTCCCTCCACAGCATGGTGAACGCTCTTTGACCAGCCCTCTCTCATGAGATCAGGCATCAGCTCTTCAACTTGGTCCAGATTATCCACACAAATGGCGATGTCAATAATAGGTTTTGCTTTTATATGGGCAATAGCCGTGCTTCCAACATGCTGAATATCCTTTGCCACAGAACCGAAAGCTCTTCGAAGTGCGTCAATGGTTTCGGTGGCCAAGGTTTTCCACAGTGGATCGTGATCGGCCAGTTCCACTACTGAACGTTTCAACCCAATTGGCATATCTACACCTCGCCATAGGCAGACCTTGGGGGCCTCGCAATTATATACCACCGGGCGGCACTCTTCTTCACGATTCATCGGACAACAATGCTCCGCAGGAGCCGCAGTACTCCCAGTCGAGCTCCACGCGTTTTTTACATCTGGGGCATAAAGGTATGGTTTGATGGCCGCAACGCACGCAGTACGCGGCGCCTTTTGGGATGTCCGAACCGCACGAAGGACAGTTCGCGGGGCCCGCTTTGTGTTTGCCGGACCTGAAGATCAGCCACACCCCCAAAGCGACTGGGCCTGTCACGAGAGTCAACACTGTCCACGGGATAACATTGTCTTTCTGGAACTCGTTCACATCCAGCGCCACCCATACGCCAAGAGCCAGCCACGCGGCGATGGCCGAGTAAAACATCATGGTACCCACAAGCCACGAAAACCCTATGAAATATCGGGAGGCGCCGTACGCGTAAATATGGTAAGTAGTTCCATCCGCAACAGTAACCTCTTTACCGAAAACGCAAAGGTTTTGGTCTTCTGGTCGCCTACTGTCCATATAGGTCGCGGCTTCATCGGCAAAAAGGCCCACAAGGCGCGGATCAGATGCCGCAACCACTCTGCCTGTAAACAGAACATCGTCGAGCCCCAAAGGCTCCAAAACGGCTGTCGCCAGCCACGCTTCCGTTTGCGCCCCTTCTTGGCTGAGATAATCGCCAAGACCCGGTGAGATTCCGTTAGTCGTGATCTCTATGGCCGCGCTATCCATCAACCGGGAAGCTTCTTTCGACCATTGGTGATTTGGGTTGTCGAAAACAATAGCATATGTTCCAAAAACGATGGTGAAGAGAGACAGAATAATCGCGACGCACGCGACAAATCGTTTTCCTTTGACGGTTTTGGTCATGACCATGAATCCTCCTTAATGAGGGCTCCTAAAGCTATTAGCTGAACGGACGGGATGATGAGAACAAGCCCGTAGTTACCTAGGGCTTTCGCAAAAAGTAATGCTCCGCAAAACGATGTGATGAGAAGAAGTGGGGTTGAAAAGGCCCGGGCCTTATCTTTGTGGATATTCGCGTCTCGGGTTGATTTGGCAAAGGATGCCTTCACCTCAATAGCCGTAATGGTTGCGTTAGCGTCGGGTAGGCCCGGCAAAACAGACGATCGGTCGATTTCCATGATTTTGTCTATGGACGATTCACTCATGACGAATAACCCCCCTTAAAACTCTGCCTAAACGAGTTTTAGCGTTGTGAATGCGCGATCGAACTGTCCCAATCGGAATGACTAGGCAGTTGGCGATATCTTCATAAGTCATGTCGTGGTAGTAGAATAAGATCAAAGGCGCTCTTTGCTCAAAGGGAAGTGTCAACAAAGCCTCCCGAACCCCTTCAGCGGTGATGGCCGTCTCCACCTCGTCTTCAACCGAACCAATCGGCTTGTGTCGGTCTATCGGTAAACAATCTTCCGTGGGCTGTCGGTACGTTTTCCGCCAGTGGTCTTTGGTTAGGTTTAAAGCTATAGCGAAAAGCCAAGCCGAGAGGCGTCCCTGGGGCTGGTATTTGGCGCTTGCCTGCAAAGCCCGGACAAAGGTATCTTGCATCAGGTCCTCAGCCAAATGTGGGTCACCTGTCATTCGGTACAAAAAAGCGTACAGACTGGACTGATGATCCAAAACGAGCCGGCCCAAGTCCAATCTGTTCACCCCCCGGGTATTCACTTGGTATAACGAAGCCGGGGGAGAAAAAGTTCAATCGTCGGCCTCAAATCTGGCCGACTGGGGCGTGGTGAAGTGGAATTCTTACTGTCTTGTTGTTACCGTCTTTCCGGTACTATCTCAAGCCAGTATCCGTCGGGGTCTTCGATGAAATATATCCCCATCTGTTCATTTTCGTAGCAGATGCACCCCATGTCCTTGTGCAGAGCGCGGGCTGCCTCAAAATCGACGGTGCGAAATGCCAGGTGGAATTCGTTGTCTCCCAGGTCGTAAGGCTCTTGCCTGTCCTTTAGCCAAGTTAGCTCCAAAAGAAAGTCGGTTGTGTCGTTCCCCACGTACACAATAGTGAAAGAGCCGTCCTTCGCGTCAATCCTGCGTTTTTCCGTGAGGCCCAAAGCCTTTTCGTAAAACGCCAGTGATTTCCCCATGTCGAACACATTGTAGTTCTCGTGAACCATCTCAAATTTCACGTTAGATATCCCCTTTCCTAGTCGCTTTTGTAAGCAACCTTCCTCGGTTTACGTTCTATATGTCGATTTCCCATTCTTGGCCGGAATGCTTAATCTCGACAATTTCAGCGCCAGGTTGAACAGGCTTTCGCTCAGCCTTGTAGCGCGCCGCAAGAGAAAATTCTTCGCCAAAATGCATGGGGAAAACGTGTTTTACTTTGGCGACTGTCAAAAAAGCCTCAAGGCCAAAATAGTAATATTCCTCTTGTCTCGGGTCCAGAGGAACGAAAGCCACATCGATAACCACATCCCTCAGGCGATTCATTTCCCGCTCAAAAGCTGTGGTCATTTCGAGGTTATACTGCTTCGATTCTTCTTTCCACACCCAAAGGTTCAAGTCGCCGGCGTGATATAAAGTCTTTCCCCCATATTTGAGGAGGAACGCAACGCCTAAATCGGTGGAACGCAAAGTTGTCAGAAGGATTCTTTCCCCGAAATCATCCACAAAGGTATATTGGCCTTCCGGTTCTACAGATGTAATGGGCCCGCTTGCCGTCATGGCACCGCGGTGCCCATGAACAACCCCGGCGGACAGCACATATTCAACCTTGCCGTGCAGTTGCCCCAAATCAAAGATGTACGGATTAAAATGGTCTTGGTGCTCGTGGCTTACAAACACAAACAACTTTTTGTCCCGGTTCAAAGCGGGTATATCCCCGATGTAGTAATCAAAAAGCCAGTAGCAAGTTTCCCATTCTACGAGAAATCCGCTATGCCCTATGTACCGAATTTTCACTTTCACACGGCATTACCCTTTCCATCAAAGCACCGGTATTACGGTAGTTTTCCCGGACGCCCGTGTTATTCCTGCGTGTTTTCGTCAGCAGATCCATTTTCTCAAGGGTTCGCGGCGGCCAAAGTAGAACCCACTATAGTGGAGATTTATCGTATGCGAAATCACTCCAAAGATTTAAGGGAGGTTTTGAAATTTGAAACAAGATTATTACATAAATAATCGTGAGCGGATTTATGAAGGTATGGAAGACGATTCTTTATTGATTCTCTTTTCGGGTAAGGCCCCGCGTCAAAGCTCCGACCAATACTATAATTTCTTCTGTAATCGTGACTTTCTGTACGCCACAGGCTGTAATGAGCAAGGAATCGTGTTTCTGGCCCAAAAGCGTAACGGTGTCGTGTCGGAAACGCTTTTCATTTTGCCCCCCGATCTTTTGGCAGAACGTTGGACAGGTAGACGCCTGAAAGCAGATGAGTGCACTCACATATCAGGTATAGCCCAAATACGCTTTGTTGACGCGTTCACCAAGGAATTTCACACTTTGGCCATGGGCGGGCGTTACAGGACATTGTATCTGGACCTTACCAAGCTTACGCCCGATGAGCCGCCCAACGAGGAGCATCGTTTCGCGCATACATGCCAAAGGGAGTATCCGGGGCTGTCGGTGAAAAACATACACACCCATTTCAGTGTGTCAAGGGCTGTCAAAAAGCCTTGCGAAATTGAAGCTATGCGTGAGGCTGTCCGTATAACGGGCAAAGCGGTTGAAGCCATGATGCGCGCCTCTCGTCCAGATATGTGGGAGTATCAGTACAAGGCGATCTTCGACCATGTTCTGACCGACCATGGTGTTTTGGAGCCGGGTTTTCCTCCTATCATAAGCGCCGGCGCCAACAATTTCTGCATACATTACTACTCTTACACCGGGCAAGCTCAGGCTGGCGATATGGTGCTGAACGACGTTGGCGCCCGTTGGGATGGGATGGTAAACGACGTGTCAAGGGGTTGGCCTTGTGACGGCAAGTTTACCGAGCGCCAGCGGCTTTTGTACCAATGTGCCCTTAAAACCTCGAATCACATGTTTTCCATTATTCGCCCGGGAATGCCCCACGCTGATGTGGACCGAACCGCCCGTGAGTACAACTACGAACTCTTGCACGAGCTTGGCTTAGTCCAATCCTACCAAGAGATAGGTAAACTCATGTGGCACGGCGGGGCGCATCATGTAGGCCTTGATGTCCACGACGATGTTTTGGTGCCTGGCGGTAAGCTCCAACCTGGCATGATTTTCTGCGTTGATGTTGGGATTTACTGTGAGGAATGGGGAATTGGATTTAGACTTGAGGACAATTGTCTTGTCACTGAAGATGGTTGCGAAAACCTTTCGGTGGGGATTCCCAGGACCATAGAAGAGATCGAAGGCGTGATGGGCGGGTAGGGAGAAAACCGGCCTACCGGGCCTCAAAAAAAGATTCGGCGCCGTCGAATCTACCCATACCATATAAGCATTGGGGGAGCCCTTTTACTAACGTGTTCATCTTTGGCTCAATACCAAGCGTGACTTTTACACCCATTGAACGAAGAAGCGCGTCACTAAGGGTGCCTTGGGCCCCTCTTGGGTATGAGACGATTTCGGACGCGTGTCCCAACCGGTCCATAAGTGTGTCGCTCATGATAGTGTGATCGCGAACCAAGGCTTCGATATATTCTTCCTCGGTTTCGCCATCCAGGGGGAGCGCCGTAGTCCGCGGGTGGGGGGCATCGTATTCCGGGTGCTGATGCATATCATACGTGTGGCTTTCCACGTCTACCAGGCCGGATTGCGTCATTTCCCTTGCCTGTTCCCAACTAAAATGGGGCGTGATGGGGAACTGAGTGTTTTTGTACAGTTCCATCTGGCCCACGGTTGCGCCTATCACAAACATTGTGGCATGGAAATTGTACTTTTTTAGGATGGGGAATGCTTGTGTGTAGTTGCTCAAATACCCGTCGTCGAAAGTGATGCAAACGGGCTTTGGGGGCAGTTCCGCGCCTTTGAACACGTAGTCCATGAGGTCCCCAAAGCTGACCGCCGAATACCCTTTTTCATACAAAGCTTTTATGTCGGCCTCGAATTGCTCGGCTGTTGTGGCCCAGTAGTCACTGTCGCCGTCGGCGTGTTCCCGAATGTTATGGTACAGAAGGATTGGCACCTGAATGGTATAGGCATCCTTATCAACAGAAGGCGGATCACAAAACCCGGCGACGTGGTCTCGAACGGTGTGTTTTGTGACAAATTCGCCGAAACCTTCCGGATAATATGCTTGGTCGTCTTCGAAGATTCGGGCCAAGATCATGGCCCCGAGAGCATTCCTGAAGTGAGTTACATCGTAAAAGTAACGGGGCTCGTCTGACGCCGCAGTATTGCTAAAATCCCAAAAGTCCACAGTATTTCCCAAAGCCACCATGTAGTTGGCTAGTTGCCCGGACGTATAACCATTAAGCTGTGACCGGTAAATGGGAGGGAAGACGAAGATGCAGTTCACGCCGTTTGTGTCGCACAACCTTTTGATTTCAGCCAAGGTATCCAAAGCTTCCTGAGTGTATTGAAATGCCTTTTCGGGGGCGCCTATGACCGACGGCACAAAGCACGGATTTTGTTCCAGGTAAGTGTCAAGGTCGCCTACATGTTCCACGTCCCTAGCGCGTTTGTCGTATTCGCCCGATTCGGGTACAAACACATTAAAGATTTGCGGGAGCCAGGTTTTTTGACTTTTATCTTTGAGTTTAGCGATTGAGTATTTATAATTTTTAAACAGAAATTCCTTATAAAAAGATAGCGCGTTGGACCCATCCACTTTGTAGTGAAGTCTGTCCATGCCATCCGCGCTTTCCACTTTGTACTGCGCTGTTTCGTTAAGGCCCAAGTTTACCAACAGGTTTTTTGGCCGATAATTCTCTATAACATAGCGCGCGGTAAGGCCTATATCGTACATATCGCACCCGTAAGCAAAAAGGTTGTAAAAGCGGGCATCAAGGTACTTGTCGAGCAGTTCGGTAGGGTAGCCGTTGGCCGAAGAGCTGCCTATTATATAGGAATCGTACTCTTCGTGGTGTTTTTCCAGGTAGGCGATTTTCGCGATTCGCGGGTTGTTGGTCATGTTGAAAGAGTACCACTGTAGATAAGGGTCGCCGAAGGCGCCGAAAGGGTCTATAGCCACATTTGCTGCCCCATACAAAGCCAGCACTAAAAGGATGGCAGACAAAAACATCAACAACCACTTTTTGGCGTTCATTCTGTAAACCCCTTGAAACATATGTTTTTATCACGAATCATCTGTTAAGGCCCTGATAAATGAAGTTTGACGCTACATATGTCGTATCCATGTAGGTAAATATGATCAACACTGCCAGGCTGACAAACAATATTCCAAACTGGATCAAAGCAGGTTTTCTGCCCAAGTAGGCCGCGGGGGAGATGCCGTTTTCCCTCATGAGACTTACCAAAAGCCATACAACGCATAGCGGAACGCATGCCGCTGCCACTGTAGATGTAAGCCCAAGCCCTGCCAAAGTCCCGTCGAACAGTTGTCCCCGCGGGCCTTGCGTCACGGTGCTCCTTAGCATGTCCAAAGCTTGCCCAAGGCTTGGTGAGCGGGAAAAGTAGCGGCCGACAATCACAATGAAAATCGTTCGCGCGACTCCAAGGGCGCTGTGCAGACCGCCGGTTTTTTCGGCCCCAAAAAGCTTTTTCCTGAGCGGTTTCAGAAGCAAGGATGCCGACATGAGCCCTCCGTTCCAAAGTCCATAGGCAACGTTACTCCAACCGGGTCCTTGCCACACCCCTACGGCGAGAAAGGTGGCTATCGTAGCCGCGGCCACAGGGATGGCTTTTCCCACATCGCGTCCAAAGGCTTTGCGTGACCACCTGCCGAGTTTTCCAAAAGGTGCTGACAACGCCAAGGGGTAGAACACATAGTCCCTCATCCAAGCGCTAAGCGACATATGCCATCTTCGCCAGAAATCTTCCAGGGATGTGGCCAAATACGGTTGACGAAAATTCTGTGCCATATCGATACCAAATAGTTTGGCTGCCCCTCTGGCAACGTCAATTCCGCCGGAAAAGTCAGCATATAACTGTACGCAATACAATGCCACCGCCAGGAAAATGACTTCTCCCCCTAGGTGGGCGTAATCGCGGAAAACCGAATCCACGAAAGGCCGCAACATGTCCGCCACAAAAACTTTTCTCAAAAGCCCCCACAGTATGAGCTGAAGACCTGAACGCAGATTTTCGGCGTCCAAATCTCGGCCTGCGAAAAGCTGTTCCCCGAGATGGTCCAAACGGTTAATGGGGCCTTGTATAACTTGAGGGAAAAACGTGACGAACAGGAGGAACTTGGAAGCGTTGGTTTCAG
>CAYPVF010000081.1:8411-8756 GCA_964414105.1 uncultured Eubacteriales bacterium | reverse complement strand
TGATAGAATTCCCGAGGACTTATCACCTTTAGCATGGTCATGAGAACCGCCACGCTGGAAAAGGCAATTTGCACGGGCAAAACACCTAAAGTGGTGAGTAGAATACCCGCCGCAAAAAGGGCCAATGGCAGATATTTGTTGGCCTTGTTGCCTTCTACATTGACATTAACCTGACGCCGCGACAGAGGAAGACAACTCATTTTTTGGCAGGTATCCCGCAGAAGCGCCGCGGGGGCTTGCAGAAGCAGAATATCACCCGCTTGAAACCTCAAAGTTTTCAGCCGGGTGATAGAGACATGCCCTTTTCTTGAAACGGCCACAAGGTTCACATTGTATCTGTTCCTA
>CAYPVF010000081.1:0-8401 GCA_964414105.1 uncultured Eubacteriales bacterium | reverse complement strand
GTTCGCCCAATCAAAAGTGAATCTTCTCTTAGCACAACTTCTACAAGGGAAAAGTCATCAGATTTAATAGAAGTGATTTCTTCCAAGTGGCGGAGTTTTGCGCCCCGGAGCGTCATACCGGTTCTGTTTATAAGGTCGGTAAGCTCCAGGTTAGTGGTCTTCACCACAAGCAAGTCGCCTGCCAGGAGTTTTTCGTTACCTTTCGGGATTATGACACCTGTGCCAAGCCGGTTGATCCCCAAAACCTGTACTTCCAGGTGGAACACATCAGAAAGGTCCCTAACCTTTTTCCCAACCATCTTTGAAGTCTCGGTCACAACCACTTCGGCCAGGTATTGACCGATATCAAAAAACTCGTCCTCTTGCTGGCTTTCTCTGGCCGGAATAAGACGCATCCCTATACCCACAACGAAAGCTATTCCTAAAACCACCAGCGTTATCCCAAGAGGGGTAAAGTCGAAGAAGGCAAAAGGGTTTCCCGTAGATTCCAGCCGGTAGTTTGAAACGATCAAATTTGGAGGCGTGCCAATCACCGTCACCATGCCGCCCAGCAGAGAGGCAAACGAAATCGGCATCAAAAACTTGGAAGGCGTTTGTTTGCTATCTTTGGCCGCGCGGATGGAAACCGGCAGCATCAAAGCGAGGGCGCCGATGTTATTCATAAAGGCCGACAGAAATGCAGTGACCAGCATCAGTCCGGCAACTTTCCAAGTAGGGTTCTGGACCTTGCGGTTGAGCCACAGTATCAGGTCTTCGGCTATCCCGGATTTTACCAATGAAGAGCTAATAATCAAGATGGATGCGACGGTTATGACCGCGGGATGGCTAAACCCGGAAAAAGCCTCTTCGGGTGTGATTATCCCCGCGAAGGTTAGGATCAACACCCCTGATGTGGATACAAATTCATACCTTACTTTGCCCTGGGCGAAGAAGTAAAGAAGCAGGGCTATAACAGAGAACACCAAAACCTGCCCGGCCATAAGTCATCCCCTTTTCAAACACCATTTTTACATATTCGCCGTTCTATAGACAGTACCTCGTCTGTAAGGGGTGCATACACTACATTACGTAAACTTGAAAAGGTGATACCAAGTGAAACAAATTGCATGTCCCATTGCGCTCGTTCGGGATTTCATCCCCGCCGGCAGGAATAACCGTCCCGGCGGCGTCATGAAAGCCAAGTATGTTACCATCCACGACACCGACAATCCTAGTAAAGGCGCTAATGCCCGGGCTCACGCAGCTTATCTAAAGGGCGATACGGCGGCAAATCTGCCAGTCTCGTGGCATTTCACGGTCGACCGCGACGGTTGCGTGCAGCACTTACCCCTTACTGAACACGGGTGGCATGCGGGCGATGGACACGGCTTAGGAAATATGAGCAGTGTCGCAGTAGAAATATGTGAGAACGCCGATGGCGATAGGGCTGAATCCGAAACCAATGCCGCCAAACTTACAGCTTGGTTGCTTATTCTGTTGGAACTTGACTTGACATCTGTAGTGCCTCACCGTCACTGGTCGCAAAAAGATTGTCCCCATCTACTGCTCAGATATTGGCACGAATGGCTTGAGGAGGTAGCCAAGTACAAATCGGCCTATCAAAGGAATAACAACTCCCCCGCCCAATGGAATCCAAGCGCTGAGATAGAACTTTTGAGGAGAGACAATTTGATAGACTCTGCCCACAATCCTTTGGACAATGTCACGTGGGGAGAATTTGCGACTGTCCTGAACAGACTTAGGCGTGTAGCGCGTTTAGGAATTTGACAATATACGGGATTGGTCATGTTTGTCATAATTGTGGGGAAGGACAGCTCAAACATTTCCAATAAAGTGTATTGGAGGCGGAAATATATGGCGTATTACATTCCCGAACCATTTAAGATCAAAATGGTGGAACCGTTGCGGCTAACAACAAAAGACGAGCGTGCACGGTATTTGGAGGAAGCCCATTACAATCTGTTTTCCCTGAAGAGCGATTATGTTTATATCGACATGTTGTCCGATAGCGGCACGGGCGCCATGAGCGATGACCAATGGGCGGGTATGATGAAAGGCGATGAAAGTTACGCGGGCTCTCGGGGTTATTACAGGCTCATGGACGCGGTGAAGGATATTTTTGGATACAGATACTTTCAGCCGGTGCATCAAGGCCGCGCCGCTGAAAAAGTGCTTCTACCTTGCCTTTTAAAAGAAGGTCAATATTCCGTGGCAAACATGCACTTCGACACCACCCGGGGCCACGTTGCTCTTTGCGGGGCAAAAGTCAAAGACATAGTAGTTCCCGAGGCCCGGGACACTGTCAACTACGCGCCGTTTAAGGGAAACATGGACGTTCCGGCTTTAGAAATCTTTATCAAAGAAAAAGGCCGCGACAACATCGGCGTCATCATAATGACTATCACAAACAACACCGCGGGCGGGCAGCCCGTCTCCATGGAAAACATAAGACAAACCGCGGAAGTAGCCAACAGATACGGCATCCCCATGATTTTGGACGCGGCGCGGTTCGCCGAAAACGCCTACTTTATAAAAACCCGTGAGCCCGGCTACGCAGATAAATCTATCATCGAAATCACCCGGGAGGCTTTTAGCCGCGCCGACGCGTTTACGATGTCGGCCAAAAAAGACGCTATAGTCAACATGGGGGGCCTCATCGGAATCAAAGAAAATGAGGAGTTGTACGAAGCGGTGAAGGGCCTTACCGTCCCCTACGAAGGTTTCGTCACTTACGGCGGGCTGGCGGGGCGGGATCTGGAGGCCCTGGCTATTGGGCTTTACGAAGGTACGGATTTGGGATATTTGCGTTACCGCATAGGTCAGGTGGAATATTTGGGCGAACTGTTGCGTAAGGCTGATGTGCCATTGCAGTACCCCGTTGGGGGACACGCTATATTCCTGGACGCCAAAAGCATGTTGCCGCACATTCCTTACTACCAGTACCCAGGCCAGGCCCTAGCTTTGGAGCTTTATTTGGAAGCCGGTATACGAGGGTGCGATATAGGTTCATACATGCTCGATCCGGACCCTGTGTCAGGTGTACAGCCCCAGAGCGAGATGGAATTTACCCGTCTTTGCATACCCCGCAGAGTTTATACTCAATCGCATCTGGATTTAGTAGCGCGATCCATCATAAACGTTCACAGGCGAGCCAGTGAGGTACAAGGTTACGGAATTTTGTGGCAGCCCAAGGTGCTTAGGCATTTTACCGCTAAGCTCAGGCCGCTGGGTTAGGATGAAAAATCTGCCCTGGACAGCAGCACTCTATCGTTGTCCAAAGGTTTTCCTGTGCTTTGGCGGAAACGCGTCAAAAGATCTTCTGCGGTCAAGCTTTTTCTGAGAGGATCTTTAACGTCAAAGACAATAGTGCCGCCATCCATCATGATGGTGCGGTTTCCCATGTCCAAAGCTTGTTTCATGTTGTGAGTCACCATCAGACAAGTGATTTTGGAGCTCTCGACGATTTTTGCGGTTAAATCCAAAATGTTGGCCGCCGCTTTTGGGTCAAGGGCCGCCGTATGTTCATCCAAAAGTAGAAGCTTAGGGGTTACCAAAGTGGCCATAAGCATGGTCAATGCTTGCCTTTGGCCGCCCGACAGCAGCCCCACCGGTTGATTCATCCTATCTTCCAGCCCCATATTTAACGTGACTAGCCGCTCCCTAAGAAAAGCTTTGTCAGTTTTATTGATACCGCTCAGGGCGAATCGACGTTCTTTTGGCGCCGACAGGGCCACTAGGGCCAGGTTTTCTTCTATGGTCATTCCGGGTGCGGTGCCCAAAAGCGGGTTCTGGAATAAACGCCCTATGCTTCTGCTTCTTTTGTGTTCTGGAAGAAACGTAATATCGTTTTCTTCCAAATAAATGCTGCCGGCGTCAACAAAAAAGCTTCCGGCTATGGTGCTAAACAAACTGGATTTCCCCGAGCCATTGGACCCCACCACTGTGACAAAATCGCCGCGTTCCAGCGTTAAACTCAAATTATCCAAAGCAACCTTGGCGTTTGGGGTGCCTTTGTTGAATGTTTTTGTGATACCTTCCAGGCGCAGCATGTTACCTGGCTCCTTTCTTTACCCGCCTGTATGCGGATTTCTGCTTCTGCAGATCCCAAAAACTTCTGATGCCCGGCAAAGATATGGCAAAACCCACAATGAGAGCGGAGATGAGTTTCAAAAACGCCGCGTTTATTCTGGCTTGAAGCGCCAGAGCCATGATAAAGCGGTACACCACGCTTCCGCCTAGAACCGCCATTACTGACTGCAGCATCCCTTTTTTGCCAAAAAGGGTTTCGCCAATAATGAGGCTGGCCAAAGCCATAGTCACCATACCGGTCCCCAAGTTGATGTCCGCGAACTTCTGATATTGAACCAAAAGTGATCCCGAAAGGGCCGTTAAGGCGTTGGATAAGCACAACCCCACGGTGATGGTGAAGGCGGGGTTTATGGACGATGCTCTGACCATGACAGGGTTATCCCCTGTAGCTCTGATGGATAAGCCAAGACGAGTTTTTAGGAACAATGACGTCAATACGCCCAGTGTCAGGGCTATGGCTGTCGCCAAGAAAAACCTTCCCCAACCGGCAAAAGCGGTATCGGCGAAAATATTTTCCGCCCAGGAAAACACCCGGTTCACGCGGAAGAGATTCAGGTTCGCCGAGAACCCCATTACAGCCAAATTTACTGTGTACAAACCGGTGTTGGTGACTATTCCTGCCAATATAGAAGGTACCCCCAGCCTTGTTTGGAAAAACGCGGTAACAAAGCCGGCTGCCGCCCCCGCCGCCATCGAAGCGGGCAGTGCCAAATACGGGTGTCCTTTAAGGCACAGTGCCGCCGAAACAGCGCATCCTAAGGTGAAGGAGCCGTCGGTTGTGAGGTCCGCTATGTTCAAAGTGGTGAAGCTCAAAAACAAAGCCAAAGCAACCAATGAATAGATGGCGCCTAATTCCAACGCGCTTTGCACAGCGGCTAAGCTCATGACCTACGACCCCTCCCGCGAAAATTTAGTCCAAAGTGGTTACAACCTCAACCAACGTGCCCATTTCCGAAAACACATCGCACTGAATTCCAAGGGCTTGGGCGGTTTCGGTGTTGATTGTGATGATGCCGCCCGGCGCTGTTTTATAAGGCGGCACGGTTCCGGTTTCCAAAACATCCAATGCCAAGTTTGCGGTCTGTTTGCCAAGTTCTGTGTAGTTTACGCCGCAGGTTATGAACGCGCCGTTTCGTACAAAGGAATCCGCGCCCGTGTAATGGGGTATACCGGCGTTCACCAAGATTTCCGCTATAGTCAGCTCGGCGCTCATGACCACGTTATCTGTGGGGGTAAACACGGCGTCCACTTTCTTGGTTAAGCTTTGCGCGGCCGCCACGATTTCCTCATTGTTGGCGCCGGTGGCTTCGTGGTAAGCGATGCCTTTGGCTTCCAGATAGCTTTTGGCGTGCTCTACGGGTTTTTTGCTGTTGGGTTCCGAAAGGCTGTATAGCAGGCCCACGTTTTTGATATCGGGGTTTTGTGTCAGCATCATGTCCATGATTTTCTGCGTGTCCAACGCGTCGCTTACCCCTGTGACATAATCTAGGCCCACGAGCCCGGCTTCTTCGGGGTCACTTATGGCTGAAAAAATCACCGGGGTTTTACTGGTTTCAGCCGCCGTGACCATGGATTGGGCCGCCAAGGTGGCGATGGGGATGATGGCGTGGTACTCGCCGGTTACAAGCTGGCTTCCTATTTGGTTCAAAAGGGTAACGTCGTTCTGCCCGCTGTACACCTTGTATTCCAATTGAATGCCGTTTTCTTGGGCCAAAGCATCAAGCTGGGAGGTGACGGCATCGGCGATTTCGTCCAAAGACGCGTGGTCCAGCTGTTTGACTATTGCGATGTTGTATGATGTTATACCGTCTTCACCATGGGGTTTTGTTTCCCCGCCTACGCAACCCGCCAGGCACAAAACTATTGAAGCGCAAACCACTAGCATGACAAGTTTTTTCACACTTCTCGCTCCCTTTTTGGGGACGAGGCTTTTACCGATATAAAAGGCGGTAAAAAACCTGTCCCAAGTTAGTTATGGGACAGGTTTGATTCCTGCGGTGCCACCCAAATTGACGCGATACGCGCCCGCTCTTAGCCGTACATTACAATACGGTCCGTCTTGGTAACGGGTACGGCTCCCGTCAGCGGCTACTTACCTTACGGCTTTCGGCTGCCCTCCGAAGTCCATTCACTTGGGCTGTAGTTATCGCTTTTCCACCGCACGCGACTCTCTGGAAACCCGTCGCCCAAGATACTTACTCTTCATCATGGGTTTATATTTTTCTAGTAGTATCACCGTTTTCGGGTATTGTCAAGACAGGCTCGGCGCTTCTATTTTTCTATTTGTTCAAACAACGCTGTAAAGAACCGGAGTTGTTTTGGTTCGTATACAAATCTCAGCCCTTTTATGGTCTCTTTCCGTGTGTATAAAGAGATGACAGCATCGGCCACAACGTCCATGTGTGCATAGGTGTACACTCGCCTGGGAATGGTGAGCCTCACCAATTCAAGTTTGGGTTTGTGGTTTTCCCCTGTCTTTACGTCCCTTCCCGCCGACACTATGCCGCGTTCCATTGATCTCACGCCTGACTCCAAATACAACTCGGCTGCCAGGGCTTGTGCTGGAAACTCTTCCTGAGTCAAATGCGGGCAGAAGCGTTTTGCGTCCAAAAATACCGCGTGTCCTCCAACGGGCTCAACAATTGGCACGCCGGCATCCAAAAGTTTTTCTCCAAGGTAGCGAACTTGTTTTACTCTATGTTCGATATACTCTTCTTGCATTGATTCGCGCAGACCTATTGCCATGGCTTCCATGTCGCGCCCCGCCATGCCACCGTAAGACGGCATGCCTTCGTAAACCACCACCAGCTCTTTGGCATCAAGAAATAACTGGTCGTCGTTTAGGCACAAAAATCCGCCGATGTTGGTTATGCAGTCTTTCTTTCCGGACATGGTGCAACCGTCAGAGTAACTGAACATCTGGCGGACGATATCTTTTATAGATTTTTCGGAGTAGCCGGGTTCGCGTTCCTTAATGAAGTAAGCGTTTTCTACACAACGTGTGGCGTCCAAAAACATTTTGATGCCGTGTTTTTTGCATAGATCTGATACTTCCTCCAGGTTAGCCATGGAAACCGGCTGCCCCCCGGCTAGATTGACCGTTACGGCCATACATATGTAAGCTATGTTTTCAGCGCCAACTTCGTCAATTAATGTCTGGATCTTCCCGCAATCGGCGTTGCCTTTGAAAGGTAAGTTTATTTGGGAATCGTGTGCTTCATCAATTATTATATCTTTGAATATTCCGCCGTTTGCTTCCTGGTGATACCTGGTGGTGGTGAAATACATGTTGCCAGGCACGTATTGCCCGGGCTTTATGGCAATGTGGCTCAGGAGGTTCTCGGCGCCCCGGCCTTGGTGTGTGGGAACCACATGTTTGAAGCCGAACAACTCTTTTACAGTGTCGTCGAGGCGGTGGAAGTTTCTGCTGCCCGCGTAAGCTTCGTCTCCCATCATAAGTCCGGCCCATTGTCTATCGCTCATGGCGTTTGTGCCGCTGTCGGTAAGGAGGTCGATGTAAACGTCCTGGGAGTCAATGAGAAAAGTGTTATACCCTGCCCTTTTTATCACTTCTTGACGAACCTTTTTGTCAATCATGGTTACAGGCTCAACCATCTTGATTCTGAAAGGTTCCGGTGGATACCTTCCTTTGGTCATAGTATCATCTCCTTGGTATAAGCGTATGATGCATGATGCATCATAAAATACTTATGCTTATGGGGAAGCTGTTGTCAAGAGGAATAATAAGATATAGGTTATTTACAACGGAGGGTTTGGATGCCGCCAGTAGTGAAGAAATCTTTAAGCCTACAGGTATACGAAGATTTACGATACAGAATTCTTACCCAACAAATTGTGTTCGGGCAGAAACTTACCAACCGCGATTTGCAGCTACACTACGGGGTCAGTTCCACACCCATAAGGGACGCGGTGAACGCGCTCTACCGGGATGGTTTGGTTGAGCATCCCACCAGGATGGGAACAAGAGTTATCAGTTTTAGTATTGAACAGGCTCTGGACATCAACGAAGTCTTGTCTATTCTGGGTGTTTCAGCCATCAGACTTAGCTCGAAACGGGGAAATATTTCTAAAACTGTAGCGCGGCTGAAATTCGTGATTGAGCAACAGGAGCAGTACATAGGAAACGACAAATATTACGATTACGATCAAAAATTCCACAGTGTTTTTCACGATTATTCAGGGAACGAGCAGCTGAGAAAGGTTTATATGCAGTACCACATGCTACACGAAATGTTGATAAGATGCTTCCACCGAGGCCGCGACGCTAGGCGTGTTTCTATTGAAGAACACA
>CAYPVF010000080.1:0-8908 GCA_964414105.1 uncultured Eubacteriales bacterium | reverse complement strand
GCCGATGAATTGGTAATGGATCCAAACGCGGTTTTGGGACCTGTAGACCCCCAAATAGGCAAATGGGCTGCTTCATCTATTTTGCGGGTTCTCAAGGAAAAAGAGCGAAAAGATATAGACGACGAGACCATTATTTTGGCCGATATGGCAGAGAAAGCGACCAAACAGGTTTCAGACACTGTGGCAGATATGTTGTCCCAGCGCTTGGAGGAGGGTGAAGCCCGCAAGCTGGCGGATGAACTGACTTCCGGACGTTGGACCCACGATTACCCCTTAACTTGTGAACAGTTAGCCAACCTGGGCTTCCCTCCTGTGTGCGGTGACGTACCCCGGGAAATCTACCGTTTGATGGATCTTTACCCGCAGCCGCAACAGACGAGGCCGTCTGTACAATATGTGCCCGTTCCCTACCGTGACGAAAAAGGCTCCGCGGGAAAGCAGAGTTGAGTTGGGCAAACCATAACCGGATTGATCCAAGATAGGTGAAATGGTAAAGTTGAACAGTGCTCGGTTTTAGGAACGATTGTCAGATAAAAATCGGAAAGGAAGTGGCTGTGGTGAGAAGAAGCGCCAAGTGTCAAGAATCGAGACCGTTGGGTTACAGCAAAGTAGAGGAAGGTTCGGTCTCCTAGTTTTCGCCGGCGGCGATTGTAGCCGATCGGCCGCGTGACCCAATTGATAAACCTTAGAAGTTGGTTTCATCCCTCGATTCTTGAATCCCCTTAGATTTTCTTTGCGCCAAATTCACAAACAACAAATCTGGTATGCGGGAATATTTCCTTGTTGTCGGCCTGTAATCGGCAAATCGCGACTGCGGCCGCACGCAACCAAAGGGGGATTTGTAAACTTTGTATTCTTCACGCGCAGACGGTCTGGAAGTGGGTTCAACTATTTCCCCAAAGAACGACAGCGCTGTTATTAAAGCGGAAGGACTCACTCGATATTTTCGGGTAAGGTTGGATGGAGACGGCTTCGCAGGTCGGATCCACAGTTTCTTGCGCCCTCAGTACCGGGTAGTGAAAGCACTGGATGGGGTGACTTTCCAAGTAAATGGCGGAGAATCGGTCGGGTATATAGGGTTAAACGGGGCAGGCAAATCTACCACAATCAAACTCTTGTGCGGGGTGTTGGTGCCCACGTCGGGTACTGTTCACATTCTTGGCGCCGAGCCATACCGTAATCGTGTTCCCAACGCCAGGAAAATTGGCCTCATGATGGGACAGCGTACGCAGCTTCTGTGGGACCTGCCCGTGAAAGAGAGCTTCAGCCTTTTGGGCAAAGTATACGACCTAAGCCCCACCCACTATCGGACCAATGTGGAAAGGCTGGTCGCTTCCTTGGATATAGGCGCCCTGTGGGATACCCCTGCCAGAATGCTGTCTTTAGGGCAGAAAACTCGGTGTGACCTGGCATTGACTTTTCTTCACAACCCTTCGGTGGTTTTTTTGGACGAACCGACTATTGGCCTGGATGTGTTTGCCAGGGATAGTATTAGGGCCTTTTTGAACCACGAGAAGAGCCGGGGGACAACCATTTTCATGGCGAGCCACGACCTGGATGACCTCGAAATCGTGTCGGACCGCGTGATTCTGCTGCACCAAGGCAAATTGCTGTTTGACGGAGCCCAGGAAACCTTAAAGGGGCTCGCGGGCAAGCAATTTGTTTCTTTGGAAGATACAGTAAAACAGTTTTACAACGCAACAGGTGGGGCGAAGGAGTTGAACGCCCATTGAAGCGCATAGCGTTGGGAAACAAATATCTTGCTTACGCCAGGGCCGAGTTTTTGCGAGGTTTTAGGTATCGCGCCAATCTGTGGGCGACGCTTGCCTCCACCGCCGCAATTGCCATAATTCAATGGTATTTGTGGCACGCAATCTATCAAACAAAAACCGCTATAGCTGGGCTTAGCCTGAATACCGTTGTCGCTTACAGCCTCATGGGCAGGGTAACCTCGGGATTTTTGGGCAATCCAGGCAGCCTGAATATTGGAAACAGGGTTCGCAGAGGGACTATCGTTCACGATCTAGTAAAGCCGATGGATTTGCACACGCAGCTTCTGTTCCAAAGCCTGGGCAGAGCCGCTTTCCGCCTGGTCTCTACGGGTATTCCCATTCTTGTGATCCTTCGGTTCACAAAAGCCTTGAAAACGCCTACGCTTCCGATCGTGGTTCTCTTCATGGCTTCCGTGTTTCTTGGTTATGTAACCTTGTTTTCAATATCGTTTTTCTCCGCCATTCTGACCTTCTACATTAAAACAGAAACCGGCATCGATGAACTTTACAGCGTGGTATCCCTTTTGTCGGGGGAATTCATTCCTTTGGAGTTTTTCCCCAGTTGGCTAAATGCCGCGGCAACGGTGTTGCCGTTCAAAGCCATCTACTACATTCCCATGGCAATATGGAGCGGTATCGTAGACCCCTCTAGTGCCGCCTCGGCTTTCGTGACACAGGCGCTATGGACCATAGGAATGGTGATCGTATCCAAAATTGCCTGGTCAGGTGCGGTAAAACACTTGACCATACAAGGAGGCTGACGCTCTTGGGCTCTTCCGGCAAAAGTGATCTTTTCCACTATATCCGTTTGTATTTCTGGTACTTGCGCGCTAACTGGCTATCTCTTATGGCATACCCAGCTGCTTTTGTCTCCGTCAACTTGGCGGGTATCGTGTACGCCGCGGCTTCCTTGGCGTCGGTCTGGGTCTTATTTTCAAAAATAGATTCCATGGGGGGATGGACGTTTCCCCAGGTCATGCTGATTTACGGTCTGAGCATTTTGTCTAGGTCTCTTTTTCACCTTTTCTGGGTCAACATAACGGGTGTGTCTGAGATGATCAGGCAAGGCGATATAGATCGCCTGCTCGTCACGCCTTTAAACCCTCTCTTTCAGGTGATCGCCGGGTACCTTGACAACGACGATTGGGGGGAGCTGGCCACCGCTTTGGTCCTTGTTTGGACTTCCTTAGGATTACTGGGAAAAAGGACTGCGCTAAATTTAGGCCTGACGCTTCTTTTTGGCGTATCAGGTTCGCTCATCTTCGCCTCGATCCACATCATCGCTAACTCGACAGCTTTTTTGTTTGTGGAGGCGAGCGGCGTGACTCAATTAGCTTGGACCATGGACGAGTTCAGCCGGTACCCCGCGGATATCTACGGAAAAGGGGTTCAGGTGCTTACAACATGGATCGTTCCGGTAGCGTTCGCCAGCTTCTTCCCTGCTCAAGCCATTTTTGGCGGTGCCTGGCAGACGCCCTTGTCATGGATAACACCCTTAATCGCCGCAGCAACCTTTTCCGTTGCCGTAAACGTGTGGAATAAGGCCGTCGACAAATATCAAGGAGTAGGAAATTGAGAAGCGGGAATAGTCTACGCCAATTCATCGGACAATATATGAGACCCTGCAGGCTTACGGCAGGGAATACGGGCACGGGCGATACCGCCCGCACAAGGGGTGGATGCGGTGCAAAGCCTTACTCAAAAAGAGAAGACGCTGTTACAGGACCAGGCCAAGCACGAGGAGATCTGTATTCAGAAGTATTCGAGGTACGCCGGGCAAGTTAAGGACCCTGAACTTCGCAACTTATTTAACGAATACGCCAAAGAAGAACAGGACCACCTGAGCATTATCCAGGGGTTTCTGGGCCAATCCGGCGCCAATCAAAACGCCGGAAACCAGGTTTCAGGGCAGTTTGCCACAAGACAATCCATGGGTATGCAGCCAATAGGCGGGCAACAATCCCAGGAGGTTTCGGGAGAATTCCCTGGACCCGGGCTTAGCGGAGGGAACCAAGGCGGCCCCTTGGGAAACCGCGCGATTTTCGGGGGCCAAGCGCCGGGATCACAACCTTCTAATTTTGCCCAAACCGATTTCGGCGATTCTGTCTACAGAGCCCCTCAAAACATGGAAGGCCGCGAGACCATGAGGCAACTTGGATGGGCCAATAGGGGCGCACGACAGGAGATAGGCCAGATGGGATCGGGCAGTTCCGCAGGGCAAGGTTTCTCCGGTTCTGGAGCCGCGGACGAAGCATCTATGTGCACCGATATGCTTATGACTGAAAAATACATGTCTGGGGCATACGATACTTCAATCTTCGAATCGTCACATCCTGAACTGAGAAAAGCGCTTCAACGCATTCAGGAAGACGAACAGAAGCACGGCGAAGGCATCTTCAACTATATGAAACAAAAAGGCTTGTACAATACCACTCAATCGTAAGTAGCGATACCTGTTTCGGGCCGGGTAAAACCGGCCCAAACGGGTCGCGAGCTTATACCTTGGTGGGATTTTGGGGGTGAACCCGTGAACGAACGCAATGAAGGTTTCAGCGTCAGGACACTAACACAGTTTCCTTGGTGGATCATGATGGTAGGCGGAATCCTTTTGGCTGTATGGGTTGGTTTCAAAATGTGCAATTGCAGGCAGGAAATTGAGATCATCACCAACCCCGAAGAATCGGAGCCCAAAATCTCTTTGTAACAAGGAAAAAGATTTTGGGCATCCGTTACTTACCCGTTACTTTATATAGGCGTTACTAACCAAAACATCTTGAATAGTCTCTGTGGGAACCGAGAATCTCACGATGCCCATAAAACCCGGGGCAACTTCGTACTCGTCAAACACTATTACCAATTTGGAATCGGCGTCGATGTAGAATATCTGCTCAGCATCAATTTGGTCGAACCCTTCATCTTCAAAGGCCTCGCCTTTGATAAAATACACCATGCCTTCACCCTCATCTTGCTGTTGGTGCATTTGTTCCTTTATGCTTTCGCTTATGACACCAATGTAACTGTCATCCTTGAAAAGGCTGGGCAGAGTTATGACCATCTGGTTTTCCAAATCGATGTTATCGTACCGTACTGATTCCTTCGCGGAAGCGCCAATCTCGGTAACGATGTTTTCTACTACGAATATACCCTCGCGGCTCGGTATCACGTTGAAATTGGTTTCAATGAACAAGGGGCTCCATCGATCCTGGGGGTACCCTTCTACGAATTCTTGAAATAGCTGGGTGTTTCGCTCTAGGTACTGCTGGTTAAGAACCGCGGCCAGGTCGCCGTCCTCTAACCCATCTATTTGCGGCACGTTGACTTCGGCTTTTCTGGAACCATCGTCGTAGGTTAGTTTTGTAAATGTAGCCAGCTTAACCAGGCTCTTTAACCCGGGAACCTTAGCCATGGCGTTAGCTGATGCCGGGCTAAAATTGACCACCGCCGTAAAAACCAAAGCCAAAGCTACTACAGAACCTGCAAAAGTCCCTAGCGCAGCTTTTCGTTTCATCCTTTTGTTTTGCCTCCTTATGGCGCTTTTCACCATAGATTCCAAATCGTCAGGTATGGGAATGTGCATCATAAGCCGCCACCTCCTAGTAGGTCACTGGCCCGGTTCATCAAGCTGAAGCCTAAGCGTCTTAAGGGAAGAATACAGGGCCGTCTTGGTTGTGTTAAGGTTTTCACCCAAAATCTCCGCGATTTCCTCCAATTTCAAGCCTTCGTAAAACCGCAAGAATACGATTGCCCGATTGCGGGGTGTCAGCCCCTCCATGGCTGCGTTTAGATCGAAATCCTGGTACACGTCGTGGCTGATTTCCGCAGCTTCCTCTGTGTCACTTAAGGCCACCAACTTTTTGCGTTTTCTCAGAAAATCCAAAGCGGCGTTGACCACGATCCTACAGCACCATGTCTTCACCAACTTGGCATCTTTAAGCGATTTCGCGTTAGACAATGCTTTGCAGATGGAATCCTGCAAGACATCCAGGGCATCATCCTGATTGCGAACATAGCTATAGGCCAGCCGATACAAAAACTCCCGGTTATCCACGATAAAATCAGTTATGAGCTCATGTTTCGCGCGTCTATCCATTTGGAATCCTCTTTTTCCCCCATACATCTATAAGACGTGTGGGCTTACTGTTTAGTTTGGAGTGTAAGAGAGAAGGTCAGAAATTTAGATAGATATACTTGCTAATCCATCTTTTTACCGCAAGTCTGGCGACGAGGCGCGTGGGCGGAAACATGAGCAATATGCCCAAAGTATCTGTAATGACCCCCGGGGTGATAAGCATAATGGCCCCAATTACCACCAAAGCCCCGTCTATTAAGTGGTCTTTGGGGAACCTGCCCGAACTTAGTTCGCGTCTTATGCTGCCCAGCACCCTGTACCCTTCCAGTGTCAAAAGGAGGCCGCCCAAAAGCCCGGTTCCTATCACTATGCCTACCGCCCACCAAGTTCCGATTCTGCGGCCGATTTCCACCAAAAGAGCAATTTCCAAAATAGGAAACCCGGTGATCAACACAACCGCAGTCAGGCCCCAAGGCATCCTCCTGGTCACAACGGCTCACCTCGCTTATAAAAAACGCCGCTAGGGACGGCGCATTACCTTTATAGTCGCATACAAACACACCATAACGAAGAATGTGGCGCTCATAGAAATGCCTGCCACACGAATAGTTTCGGCAAAGGCGCTAGTTGGCACCGGTAGTCTCCCCCTGGTTTAGATTATTTGATTAAAGCCAAAATCATGGCGCCGGCTATGACCGACGCTATCTGCCCTGCTACGTTAGCCCCCACGGCATGCATCAACACAAAGTTGCAGGGATCTTCCCTTTGGGCCATTTTCTGTATTGCCCTGGCCGACATGGGAAACGCCGAGATGCCACAAGCCCCTATCATTGGGTTTATTTTATCTTTCAGAAACAGGTTGGCAAATTTGGCGAACAGAACACCGCCGGCTGTGTCAAACACGAACGCCAAAAGCCCCATCCCGATTATCATAAGGGTAGTAGGCTGCAAAAATTGTTCGCCCACCATAGTTGAACCTATTGTAATACCTAAGAAAAGCGACACAAGGTCGGCCAGCTCGTTTTGGGCCGCTTTGGTCAGGCGGCTTACCACGCCAGATTCCCTCAAAAGGTTGCCAAACATAAGAGTTCCCACAAGAGAAAGGCTGACCGGAGCCACAAGCCCCGCCACCAATGTCACCACAAGGGGAAACAATACTTTCACCCTTTTGGCCACAGGTTTTGTGCTGTGGTTTCCCATAACTATTTTCCGTTCTTGGGGTGTCGTAAGCGCCCTCACTATTGGAGGCTGAATCATGGGAACCAGCGACATATACGAGTACGCCGCCACCGAAATGGGTCCTAATAGCCTGGGAGCAAACTTTGTGGCCACATATATGGACGTGGGGCCATCGGCCGCGCCGATAACGCCTATAGCAGCCGCTTCTTTTAGGGGAAATTTCAAAAACACGGCCAAAGCCATGGTTATGAATATGCCTGCTTGAGCCGCCGCCCCGAAGAAAAGCATGGCGGGCCTTTCGAACAAAGGGCCGAAATCGATCATGGCGCCTATGCCTATGAACGCCAATAGCGGGAACAGCTCGGTTATAATCCCCACATTGTAAAGGATGGATAAAAACCCGTGCTCACCCAAAACAGAAGTACCCGGAATGTTGGATATTATGGCGCCAAACCCAATAGGAAGAAGCAAGATAGGCTCATATTCTTTGACGATGGCAAGGTAGATGAGGATAAAACCCACAGCTATCATGGTGGCTTGCTGCCATGTCATTTCCAAAAGCCCGTAAAAAAGACCCATCAAAAAAACCCTCCTCGCATCTTGTAAGCGGGTAAGGGTTTTGCGGCTTTACCAAACAAAAACCTTTACCCCCAAATCACGGGATAAAGGTCTCACTTTCTAGGGTCTGCCGGGCCCTTGGGCCGTGTTGACGACAGATGCCACCCGAAATCTACAAAACTTTTCGGGAAGTTACTCCCCTTTATCTTCATTATACGACTTTTGTAAAGCTGTATGCTTACCTGGCCAAATCGTCTGCCAAATTAATAAGCTCCATATCTATTTGCTTCTTTGTCGCTAAAACCTCCTCCATGGGCACAGGGATTATTTTGTTACCGCTAGTTGCCACCATGAAGCCCGTTTCGCCTTGGATTAACAAATCGGCGGCTTTGGCGCCGAACCTGGACGCCGCAAGCCTGTCGTAAGCTGTAGGCGACCCGCCCCTTTGCACGTGGCCAAGTGTGGTCACTCTGAGCTCCAAGCCCAAAGTTTTCTCGATTTCTTGGGCCACCCAGAAACCGCCTTGCGCGCCTTCGGCTACAACCACAATGCTGTGTACTTTACCCCTGGCAAGCCCGCGCTTGAGTTTGCGGCAAACCTGGTCTATCCTTACGGGCAGTTCGGGAACTAAGATGTATTCTGCGCCCCCAGCTACCCCCACCGCCAAAGCGAGATGGCCCGCGCGCCTGCCCATGGTTTCCACGGCAAATATGCGATCGTGGGATGTGGCTGTATCCCTCAGCCTATTGACGGCTTCAAGCCCCGTGTTCAAAGCTGTGTCGAAGCCGATGCTGTGGTCTGTGAGGGCTATGTCGTTATCTATAGTCCCGGGAATTCCTATGCACCTTATTCCCCGTTTTTCTAGCTCCGCCATGCCCCGAAGGCTGCCTTCACCGCCTATGACCACAAGCCCATCTATACCCGCGCCCCTAAGTCTAGCCGCGGCCAAATCCTGACCTTCCGGCTGCAGAAACCTTTCCGACCTTGCTGTATGTAAAATAGTGCCGCCTCTATGGATGATATCCCCCACAGACTCGACACCCATGGGGGTCATGTCTCCGTCTAGAATCCCGTCATAACCGCGGCGAATCCCGTATATGGAAGCGCCTTTAGAAATACCGCGCCTCACAACCGCCCTTATGGCGGCGTTCATCCCTGGGGCGTCTCCCCCGCTGGTAAGCACCGCGATTTTCATAATGTTAAGCTTTCACAACCCCAACAAATTCCATGATGATATCCTGCGCTTCTCTCACTTCTATTTCCGGAACTAGCAGCTCAACGTTTTTAGAGATTCGACCTCCGCACGAACCGCAAGCCCTCAGCATAACGA
>CAYPVF010000079.1:8746-9455 GCA_964414105.1 uncultured Eubacteriales bacterium | reverse complement strand
GTTGTATTCCCCGAAATCGGTGGTCGCGACGGGGTTTTCCGCATCCAGGAAAAACGGCCAGCGCACATCGCCCCGGAACGAAAAGCCGTCCGAAGTGCTGACGTGATAACCTCCGAAAAGCTCGCGCAGCACGGGTTTCGAAAGATTGTTGTCACCAACAACGATGGAAAGCCCGCTGATAAAATTCCGCCGACTGTTGGCAGCTTCAATAATCGCCGTCCAGCTTGCGGCGTCGGTGGGTTCATAATCAGCCACTGTAAACGCTCCCCGACAAAATTTCCGGCGTCACCAGCCACACCGCCTGCGTTTCGCCTGCCGGGGCTGCGGCGTACTGCTTGAAGGTGTAGGTGGCCGTCCGCCCGGTTGCGGTCTTGATATTGTCTTCGTCGAGGTAAAATTCCACGAGCGTAAAGCCCTGGCGGTCGAGGATGTCGGCGGCGTTTTCGACCTCCCACCACTTGTTATCGTCGCCCGCCATGCGGCCATTCTCCAGGCTCTCAAAATTCTCCTCTGCCAGCCACGCGTAAGCATCACCGTGTTTCGTGCTGCTCTTGGTGAGCGTCGGCGACAGTCCGTCGAACGTCGTCTGCCAAACCGGATTGCCGACGTAAAACGTACCCGCCGTATTCAGCTCCAGGCTCCGCAGATTGCCCGCGGGCGTGTATTGACCGTACTCACTGGCCGACTGCCAGCGGGGGTAGTAGTATTC
>CAYPVF010000079.1:0-8736 GCA_964414105.1 uncultured Eubacteriales bacterium | reverse complement strand
GAGCGTCGCGTCGCTTGCGCCGGTCTTGTCGGTCGAGGCGGTGCTCTGGCCGTCCGCTGAGGGCATCCCGTTGCCGAATTGGTAAACCGCGCCGCTCTGGCTGCCCGCCATCCAGAACGGCACGCCCAGTAGCTGGCTCAGCACCCAGCCGTCCGACGCCTGGTAGAGACACCACACGCTCGAGTTATCGATACCGGACACGTCGCTGCGTGTTGAAATCCAGTAGGGCTGGTCGTTGATTTTCTGGTGTGACGGGTAGAGAATCACATCGCTGAAATCACCGCCGCTGAGAACGAAGTGCGTGCCGTAGTCGTCGTCGCGACCAATGCAGAAGTTGCTCAGCATACGGAAGCGGTGATAACCGCCGTGCATCTGGCCGCCATCAATGCCATAGCCGATACAAAAGGAGTGCGTCACTTCCGCGCCCGATTCCATATTGCGGATGTGTGTCGGGTGTGAAATAAAAACGCCGACAACCGGGCTGCCGCTGCCTTCCAGCGTCGCGTAGGTCGCCGGATAATCCTTCTTCATGGCCACCGTGTCCAGAGCCTCCACTGGAGGGTTTTGCACGGCAAGGTCGGTCGCAAAGCACGGCAGGCCTTCGGTCTCGACCGGCTCCATGTCCTGGCCGGTAAACGACGCCATGCCGCCGATAGCGTAACCCAGCACACGCAGCCGCGTAACGGTCGTGCTGCCGCCCCCACCGCCACGAATCGCAATCCACGCTCCCGCCGAGGAGTCCCAGCGGGCATGAACCCGCGTGCCGGCCTCCAGCGGATCGTCGTCGATACCGAAATCGAAGGGGCTGCAAATCTGCACCAGCTCGTCGATTTCCTCCCATGTGATGTCGATAATACCGCCGATTTCAGGCGTGTTCGACGCCTCTCGCGTCACGCGTGGGGCGTAAAGCTTCGCGGGCGCGACGTGCGTCTGGCCGGACTTCTCCCACGAATAAAGCGGCTCGAAAAGCTCCGCCTGAATCAAATCTTTTTCCGGCGTCACGAAGACGTAACACCACGTCGCGGTTTTTTGTCCCTCGCCCTCACCGATGTTGACATTTTCCTCCGTCCGGCACACCACGCGGGCGCACGCGCCGACGCTGGTGCGTGACGCCTCCAGATAATCCGTCACCGCCTCCACCGCTCGGGCATAACGGTAATCATCCAGCCGAACGCCGTCGCCTTCCGGAAAAACAACACAACAGGCCGTCAAACCTTCCGCAACCGACCACGACTCCCCTTCCTGCCCACAATGTTCAAGGTATACAACGATTCGCTCCCGGTCATTCTTACGGCCTCTTGGCTGTATGGTTGACAGGACGCGGTTCTGGCTCAATGCAGTGCCCGGAAACCCCTGCGGAAAAACAGGCTCCTCCAGCGCTGCGACGTGAAGCGCCTCCATGACGCGCGCCGTGCGGTTGCGTACCAGCACGCCTTCCACCGATTGCTTCGACCACATCGAAATATGGCGAGCGCCGTCCATTAAGCCGGGTGAGACAGAGCTTTGTCGGCAGTTCGCGACCAATGAATTCAACAGAGAAGCGCGAATCGGTTCCCCTGCTTTTATTTCATTGATATTGTTCGGTGTGTTTTTCACGGCTCATCATCTCCATCGGGTTCCTCGCCATCGTCAGGCTCCGGCAACGGCTCCGGCTCATCATCTCCATCGGGTTCCTCGCCATCGTCAGGCTCCGGCAGCTCGTCAGGCTCCGGCTGCTCGTCAGGCTCACGCTCTGGGTCATAGTGGAATATATCATACAGCTCCGTTTCTTGATACATCGTATGGTCTTCCCATGCTCCAGGCTTGGACGTCCCGGAATCGCCCATCGGGTTCCATTTCTCCATCCCGATCGGTTCCTCACTGTAGTTGCTCAGCCAAACGTTCCAGCCGATAGGATTGTACATGAAATTGACCGTAACCTGCCATCCCAACGTGCCGAACCGATCCCACACCCGGGAGGAATCGTAGTTCAAATACAGCAACGTGCCCGGCTCGTAGGTCAACTCCTGGGAATTTTCCAAAGGCTCGCTGTTGACATGCCCCTGCTTTAGCAAAAAATCCTCAAGGAGTTCGGGTATCATCGTGTACGTGTGCACGACTTTCTGCATCCCTGAAATCCTGCTTGGCTCCTCGCCCTGCTTGACGGGGCTCTTTGCTTCATCCTTCCAGCGGAACATGTGTGTTGGCAGCTTTGAACCGGAGATGATATTAGAGATCGTTTCGGTATACTCTCTCGCTTCCAGGGGTGTATATTGCACGTCGAGGATGGCCTTTTCATACCAAATCTCCTGTCCGTCCGAATATTCCGTCACGCCGTCATAAGTTGCCGTTACGGTGTTTACATACAAGTCGGGATATTTGGGATGCTGCTTCGGTTCCGGCTGTAATAAATCCCAAATGACCAGCTTGCAGTATGCGTAGTTACACCATAGGCGTACGCTTGCCGAAGGTTCGCTGCGACGATGAAAAGTCTCCGTCGGTGTCTTTTCGACCGACTGAACGTCCGCAAGGACTGCAATTTTAGGCGTGTTATAGTATCCCATATTAACCCGGTGCCGCTGCGGCAACCGCTCCCTTTTCCACCGCGCGAACAACTTCCTTGACCGCGCCTAAAAGCTGCCCGTCACGGCCTGCCTGCTCGGCCGCGATCTTCCGTTCCTCTGCAATCTGCTTGTCGGCCGCCATGACTGCCGGGTTGCGGTTGCTGAAATTGCTCTGCACGCTTTGCCACGCACCCACCAGGTCGGACGTGCTGGATTTCTGGCTGCCTTCCATGATTTTTTGCATCTCAGCGCCGGAGATTGGCGTCATACGGCCAGCGAGGTCATCCATCCGTTTTGTGAAATTCGCGTCGAACCGTTCCGCAACCCATGTCGTGTTGTTGTGGAATCCTTCCCCGACTTTTGCGGCCAATTCACCCATACGGGATTCCAGCCCCAACTCGGCATCCGATTTTTGACGTTCCGGCGCCTTGAACTCCGGCGCGGTCTGCACCATTCCTTCCGTGATTTTTCCCAGGCTGAATTCCCATTTGCCGCCCTTCACCCAGTTTTTGATAGATGAAAAGAAGTTGCTGATCATCTTCCCCATGTTCGTGAAAAGCTGGATGGTGTTTGTGTAAAGGTCGCTGAAAATGCCTTTCCAGTTTTTTGCGAAATAAGATACCGCAGCGGGAAGAAATTTCGTGAGATACCATTTGACGTTTTCGAACGCCTTCACCACGCCAAGTTGTGCGGAAACCGTGGACAGTTCAATGACGTCCCAGCCGTTCGTCCAGGCGGTCATCAGCGCCCCCATGCCGGGAATCAGCCATTTTTCCAGCCCATCGACGATCCATGTAAAGGCCGGCTGCAAGGTGTCCATAACTCTCATCGTCACGTCCACCACCGTATCTTTCAGCGCCGTGAGCTTGGCCATTGTCTCGGCATTTTTCTGCTCGCGCTCAATGTCGGACTCGGTGAGATTGCGATTGGCGAATCGCAGATTTTCAATTTCGATCTGCAAATCCCGCATTTTCTGGCGGTTTTCGTCCGACTGGTATCCCAGCGCCTTATCGATTGCCTGGAGCCGTTCCTGCTAGCCCTGGAGGTCGCGCAGCGATTCACGATAAGCCTTCACCTCGGTCATACGGCCTTTAATAGCCATCGCAGCGCCGGCAATGCCCGCCAGCGGCGCGAGGACGGCGGCAAGCGGGCCCAAAGACGCCATAATCGTTGTCCCGAACGCTGCGGCGGCGGCAGCGGCGCTTTTAAGTCCTCCTACGAGGCCGGTTCCAATACCTGCCGTGAGGTTTTTAACGCCAGACAGTGCTTTTCCGGAAAAAGACTTCGAGATACTGTCCGACGCCTTTTTCATGCTGACCGTGCCTTTGGCAGCAGCCATTTCAAATCCCTTAGGGATTGACGCCAGCTGTGCCTCCAGCGGCTTCATGTCCAGCTCAAGCGAAAAAGATACCGTTTCGTCAGCCATAGCCCATCATCCTCCGCTGCCGGTATTCCGACAGCTTCATTGTTTCCCTGCCCATCGCCATATTACTGGCGGTCTTCGCGTCTTTCGAGCATAAAACCGCCACCTGGTACAGTGTCATCTCGCCAACCTGCTGGGGAGTGAATCCATAATACTCCGCCATATTCCGCATTATTGAGCATACGGTGGCAGTCCATTTTTCTGCGTCGAACATTTCTTTTTCATTTTCCGCACCGCCGGCGCCTTGGGGGCTGCCGGAGTAGCGGAAGTAGGGTTTTCGAGGCAGAAATCCCTCACCTCCTCGACGACTTTCAGGTTGGATGTAATCATCTCCTGAATTTTCTCCATCTCCTCGGAATCGCATTGCACTCCCCCGGGAGTATCGAAAAAGTTGCCGATAATCTCCGGCGTATACATCACGTTCCGCATGGCCTCCGAAAGAATAGTCGCCGCGTAACGCAGCCGCGGCATACTGTCAAACCCGGACGCGAAGCTGACTCCCTTTAATTCCTCCTGGATGGCAGCCTCCGGCACACCCGCCTGACGCAAATGGTACGCCACCGCGCCGCGTATCGTGCCATTGAGGTTATCGATATTCGACAGCGTAAACACCTGCGCCGTAATCGGGTAAGGGTCTCCCGTACGGTACAGTTTCGTCGCGCCGCGGAAGTCGCGCACGCATGTCAAAATAAATTCGCGTTTATTGCGAAGCATTTGTTTTTCTCCTTAAATAACAATCGTCGGCCAAATTACCGTTTCGTCCACACTGACGCCGCCGTAATTCGCGCCGCCATGGGCTTTCATCCCCCCGTTGAGCGTCACCGTCAGCGGGTTGGCGCTGTTGTTGTCGGCAGTCACGTCCGGTTCTTCCTGAATTAGAATCCAACCTGCGCTGAGTTCCTTCCCGTTGTCGAACGTCACTGTAAAGCCGTAAACGTCGTCCAGATCCAGACCGAGGTCGGCACTTCGGTCGCAGTTAAACACCGAGTTGGCCGTGAAATCGAATCCGCTGCCGAGATTCTCCACCCAACCCCGTGAGGACGAATCCGCCACTCCACCGGACACGTTGCCTGTGATACTCAAGTCGACCTGTGTCATCCGCCATTTCGAGGTGTCGATAGTCGTGCCGTCCGCAAGTTGCGCGGAGATGGTCGCCGATGCGGCGCTGACCATCTCGGGAATGCTCTCGTCGATCTGGATACCCAGCGAATCGACCAGCTCACCCGAGCCGGTGAAGGCATACGTCCACAGGATCGGCGCCCCGGTGCCGAAGACAATCGACATCGAAAGCGAAGTACAGATCGCTGTCCCCGAACGGATAAGTCCATTCAGCGAGTCCGGCTCGCGCGGGCCGTAATACCCGCTGACTTCGTACTCCTTGCCGGGAATCATCGCCGGAATAAACTGGTACGATTGCAACCCGCCGCTCCAGCTCTTAACGCCCTTGACCCGCTGCGTACCCCCAAGCGAGTTGGAGAGGATCGCCGCCGTGGGACTGGTGGTTTTGGGGGTGATGTTAAACTGCGGGACACTGCCCACGATGGTATCGTTGACCTTGAACGATTTTAACGTGCCGCCGTTGGTGAACATGCTTTAACCTCGATTCTGTAAAATAAGTCTCAAGTCCTGTTTTAAGCTGACGCGAAATTGAATGCTGAACTGGAAGCCCCAGCAATTCAGCGGGCTGTCGCCCTGTTCCGGGTGGAATTTCCCGAATGTGATTTCTCCGTGTTCGCCTCCCAAGACAACATCCCCGTTGTCAAACTTCCACTGTTGGCACTGGAAGCTGCGGGCGATGACAATCAATTCCAGCAGCATCGGCGTCATCCGACTCTCGTAGTCCAGCACCCCCGTTTCCACCGAAACGTTGTAGTGGACGGTATAGTGCCAGCCGGCCGAGTCCGCACCATTTGGCGTACATCGGCTGATGGTCGCACGCACCTGTGGGTAGTCAGCGTCGGAAGACAGGTCTTTCGTGCCGTTACAGTCCGCGTACGTGACGATATTCCCGCAGCGGACGCGGTCGACTTCAAATACGCTCATAATATTCGGATTCGTGCGGATTGATTCCTCCAGAATCCGATAAATCCTATCGAACGTGTTGAGTTTTTTCGTCTTGGCCATCGGGTTCACGAGCCGCCTGTTATGTGTTTTTTAATCACGCGCAATAGCTGCGCTTTCATCTGCTCTTTGGTTTCTTCGTCGGGCGGAACGATGATTTTCCGCTGGGGAAGGTTCCGGTCGGGGTTTCCCTCCTGGTGCGCGGCGGCAATCGCCGCATAGGTGCCCTTACTCGGCCGGCCGGCGCTGTCCGGGCCGTGCTGTACCGGCGCGAAACTGAACACAAGCGTCGTGCCGGAAATCTCCTGTTGTCCTCCGTACTGTCCGAGGTTGTTGATCGACCGCATGAGGCCGCCCGTGTCGCGGAGAATCTGGTCGTCACCGCTGCCGCTTCCGTGGCGGCGGCGTTCGAGGGTGGATTCCGCCAGCGGCGCCCAGTCGCCACCGCCAGCGGAAAACTCCTCAAATCGCGTTCGCAAAAACGCGTAATACGGGCCAGCCGTCTCTTCCAGCGCCTCTTGAATCATTTCTGGAGTTGCCCCTTGCCCTGCGAGTTTCGCAAGGTTGACGGGAATCCGGACGCTGACTTTGGAATGCTTGGCCATTGCTTCACTGTGGCTTGTAGTTTGTGGCTTGTGGCTGGAAGTGAAACCAAATCACAAATCACCAGCCACTAGCCACTGGCGGCGTTAGCCGCTACGCAACCACCTTGCCATGCCCCTTACCGGTAGGAACGGTAATGTTCCGCGTCGGCTCAATGGGGGACGGCGGTTCGGTTGTCCAGTCGGGGAACAGCGGGGTATAGTCTTTGATGGTGAACCGGGTGATGGTTTCCGGCAGTGACGGGAAAATCAACTGCGCGGTCTGGCCCTCCATATCCATCCCCTTCTCATCCTGCCACACCCACTGCTTCCAGTAGAACTTCTGGGCCGTGGATGCGATGCACTCCAGGTATTCGCCCGGCGCGTAAACCTCCTGGAACAGTCCCGAAATTCCCTGCGGGATGACAAACGCCTCCCCGTCCGGAATCCACGCGTATTCCGTGCCCGCGTGCCACGTCGTGCGGTCGTACAGCAGCCACGTAATGCCCATGAAGTCGAACCCTTCCGGCACGCCGAGCTCGCGATAAAACGCGGTGTCGTTGGGAAGGAAAAACGCCTTCTGGACATAAGCCATCATGCGAATACGGGCATAAAACCCCGGCGAACATATCGCGACAAATCCCGTGGACGTGGCGCCGATGCCGCTTTTGGCCTGCGTCATGTGCCGGAGGAACTTCTCGAAATTGCTCTTGGGATAATCGCCTTCGGTTTCCGGTTCCGGAAGCTCCAGCTCGATGTTCTTCTGCTGGACATTGAACAGGTTGAACAGGTCGAGATGTTTCAGGTCCAGCCCGTTCATCACCTTGCCCTGCACGGCCATGCAGAGGTTGTACTCCCGGAGGTTGGCGAAGCTCTGCAAACAGGTCTGCATTTTCAGCGCCGTCGCCGTTCCCACCGACGCAAGCTGTGCCTGCGGGGTGCCAAGTTCGTATTTGCCCAACAGGTCAACCGAACTCAGCGAATCCCTGAACGGGTACAGCGGCACTTCGAGGTAGTGCTTTGTCGCCGTGCGTTCCGGGATATGCTGCTTGTGCGCACCGCCTCGGACACCCATTTTCGGGATGCCGATACGGCCCTGTTCGCGCGCGACGGCAAATTCCGTTCTTCCGACAAGGCTGTGTTCCTCGATGGAGCCGGCCAGCAGCGTTCCCAGCGGCGTAGGATCGGGAGGGTAGGTTGCCGAAACATAACTGATCAACTCCGGGAGCTGGTAGTTATAGTTCCGGCAGAACTGCAAATAAGGGTTAATTGTTGCCATTGGTAATGTATTCCTTTCTTAATTAGTAAGTGCCCTGGATGTCGTGCCCAGCGCCGAAACGGAAGTTGGTGCCGTTGTCCATCGCCTTGTACATCAGCGTCCCTTCCACGGCCTCCCACGTGATGGGGTTTCCGAAGGGGTCGGCCTTAGGCATGCGTTCCATGTTCAGGTAAGCGTCGCGGGTGGCGATGGCCACGCTGTCGTACACCTCTTCGGGGTAAACCATCCGGGAATCGGTGATAAACCCGAAAAACGCCTCGATATCGGCCGCCACGGTAACGTTAATCGGCTCCACGATAACGGTTCCCTGCGGCGTAACGCCCACCTTCTTCACGGCGTCGCCGGGGATGAGGTTGTAAGCGGCGCCGGCCTGTTCCATCTGGTAGGGCTGGTAAGTGTTGGACTCCACCGAACCGGACGTGACGGGGTTTTCCGACGCCGCGCGGTACGAGGCCGTCTGCGTCAGCACCACCGAGCCGGATTCCTCGGCGTTGTTGAACGTAATCTCCGGCGCGTCGCCAGTACCGGCTACGGTCTGCGAGAAAATCAGCTTCCCGGAATTGCCAGTGACGCTCATCCCGGCCGCCGTGACGACGGCCGTCAACAGGTCCTGCACGATTTCCGAAGGCGTCGCGGGGGCTTCCGTCGTGCCGACGGAAAACTGGTTGCCCGCCGGCTCACCTTCGACCCCGGTATACGTCGTCCCACTGATGGTGATGGTGTCGTTCGCCGCCCAAGAGCCTTCGACGACCGCCTCGAATATCGCGGGCGCCGCAGCCTCCGACGTGCCGACGGAAAACTGGTTGCCTGTCGGCTCACCTTCGACCCCGGTATACGTCGTCCCACTGA
>CAYPVF010000078.1:0-9561 GCA_964414105.1 uncultured Eubacteriales bacterium | reverse complement strand
AGTCGAACAGCATATCTATCATACCAAAAAAGGGTGCAAGCATAGAAATGGCCGGGGTAGTAAACATGATTGTAAGGGCAAAGAAAACTGCGATTGTGGTCATAATCCGAGGTAAATCCAGCCGAGACAAATAGAAAGACAAAAGCGATAAAACTTCCACAATTCCCAAAACGGACACAACAGGGTAAAGATTCTCAACGGTTGCCTTAAGTGCCGGATACGGTACATACGCAACGGCCGCAAAACTCAGAAGACCCGCCCATCCTAGTATTTCCGGGAAAACCCATCTGGAAAACGGCGGCAACGGCTCCAAATTGTATCCAAAACGGGGCATCACCCGTCTGAAAACTTCAATGTTGATAAAGGCCAGGGCCAAGCTGGAAAGCGCGAAGGATGCCGGGAAAAGCTTTAGAATTACATCTTTTTGAGCCAGTGTTTTAGCTAGTTCCTCAAGCACAGGATTGGGACCTAGCACCTTTTCGTTCATTTCCAGAGCCATTTGAAAGCTCCTAATCATTTCTTCCGCGAAATCCGAAATTGTGATGCCCGTTACCAAGTACGACAGCGCGAATCCGGCGACAGTCCCCAAAAACAGCGCTAAAGCAGTTATGAGAAGCACAATGCTCGCGGAATAGCCCTTTTTGACAGATATCCCAAAAGCCAGTCCCACCCAGCCATACACGACCCACAAACCGATAGCGGTTATCCAATCTATGAAAAGGATTAAAGCCAAAGCAGACACTATAGACGCTAGAAGACTCCACCGCCAACCGTGGCGAATCGCCACCATAGCAACAGGCAAAGGCGACACCAAAGCTACCACTGTGCCAAGCACCGGCACGTAGAAAGCGAACAGAACTAAGATAGCCCCAAGGGCTGCTAATAGAGCGCTTTCAACAAGCGGACGCGCCATGCCGTTTCGCAACACAAAAAACCCCTTTTCAGTATCTCGGACGAATGCTTGCAGGCAGAAAGCGAGACACCTTTTGAAGATGCCCCGCTTGTATTTACGTTGCCGCTGTCTTACTCAATGGAATAGGGCATAAGCGCCATCACGCGCGCCTTTTTAATGGCAGTAGTTAGAATGCGCTGATGACGGGCGCAGTTTCCTGTAATTCTCCTGGGGAGAATTTTCCCGCGTTCAGTAATATACCGTCTTAAGCGAGGAACGTCTTTGTAATCTACGTCTCGTATGCCATCCACACAGAACGCGCACACGCGTTTCTTCGCTTTGCGGCCTCCTTCGCGTCTCAACTAGAAGACCTCCTTATCCTGCTACACTACTCGGTAAATTCTACTTGTGAATCGGGGTCTTGGGGCATTTCAGGAGCCTTGTCGTAATCGCCGTCACTGCTTTTTGCAGTTGGCCTTGAACCAAGGAACTGTACGTTGTCGCCGATTACCTCCCAAACCTTTCGCCTTTGACCGTCTTTTGTATCGTACGTCCGGGTCTGCAATCTTCCCTCAACTGCTACTTGCCGACCTTTGTCCAAATACTTGCACGTTATCTCCGCCAATTTCCCGAAAACCACTACGTCTATAAAATCGGCTTCTTTCTGGCCGGATTGGGTTGGCCTTCTGTCAACGGCCAAAGTGAAGGTTGCCACAGAAAGGCCGCCGGGAGTAACGCGAAGCTCGGGTTGTTTTGTTAATCTGCCTATTAGAATAATCCGGTTGAGCAAAATCCACCCTCCAGAACAATCTTATTGCGAGTCTTCTTCCCCTTCCGTGTCCACTACTTTTACGGCGGGTACCGGTTCGCTCGCTTTTACCGTTATCTCAGCCGCTTCGGGCTTTTGAGCGGGTTTTTCCGGTGCTTTTCGTTGAGAAGCTTCTACTCGAGAAATCATGTGCCTTACAACATCTTGGTCGATTTTCATTAGGCGATCCATCTCGGACGCCACATGACTTTCCGATTGAAAGTTCACCAAAATGTAAAGCCCCTCACGCAAATCGTCAATTTGATATGCAAGACGACGCTTTCCCCACTTCTGCGCGGATTTTACAATCCCGTTGGCGTTTGTGATGAGGTCTGTGTACCTGGAGATTACGGACGCGACTTTTTCCTCGTCGTAATCGGGTTTGGTGATAAACAACAGTTCGTATATACGCAAGATTTAATCCTCCTCCCTTGGACTTGTGGCCCCTTCTTTTTCCGGGGCGGGAGTGTGCAGGGGTATCCCCCTTAACTCAACCGGCGCAAAAACCATTATAGACGGAAGAACAGGAAACCTCAATACCGATCCCTTAAAATACCAATTGGGTTTCGATGCTGATTCTTTTTTTAAGTCTGGAGTTGAAATGCACCCTATCCAGAAGCACGACTCGGTTACACTTCGTACATTTTATCCGCACGTCGGCGCCGGCAAAAAGTATCTCCCACGTATCGCACCCACAAGCATGTGCTTTTTTCATCTGAACCACATTACCTTGCCTCAAAGGCGGGTCAAGCAGCACGGCATCCACCATCCCACGGTTTTCCCTAAGATTTCATTCTGGCCAACAAGAACGGCCAGAATGACCTGTATATACCTAGCAACAGCGCTAAAAGCCATGAATTTTGTGCGGCATCGTTTGCGAATGAAAGAAATCCACCGGTGAGCGCCGGGTACAAGGTTCCTGCCAATAGAGAAAGCCAAACCGCGGACAAAGACAGTTTAACAAGCCCCCCTAGTAGCCGCGCTCCAAGTGAGGCGGGTAAAGCCATCCCAAAAGTTCTGGCCAAGAGCAATGCCACTGTAGAAAATAGAACCCACAGAACCAAAAACATAAGCCCCAACAAGAACAAGCGAGAAATGCTAACGGCTAACACATCGCCCCAGGTGGGAGTTTGCCCCGCAAGGCTTGTGAGTTCCGCCAAGTGTTCCTGCAAATAGGTTTTTAGAGCCTGCGACCAATTTGATTGATTCATGCTTTGAAATACCGTATCCAAAGTGGATTGATCGTATGGCAGAGAGACAATGGGCATGGACGAAAACACGTTGCGCGTCCATCGGGAAATTGACATAATCACCCCGAATTTGGTGTCGAGTAGGGTGGCGGCGGGGTTTACCAGAAAAAACGCCAGGATCGCCCCTAAAGAAACTGCCACCAGATTAGCTATGGCCTTCCATACCCCGGCGGCAAAACCCCGTAAAAATGCCAAGCTAAGTACAACCCCTATGGCTATGTCAACATAATTCACCATCCACGCCTCCTCCGCGGCGGCTGCCACCACCTGTCCAATAGCGCCACCAGTATTGCCGGTACAACCGGGCCCACTTGTCCGCCGGTATAAACCGCGATTTGTGCCTCCATCCAGTAAGCCGCCAACCCCAGCCCGCCATAAAGCGCCATACCGGCCAATACTTCCTCTGCGTACATAGGCTGTTTCTTTCCGGAAGGCCAAAATCGGTGAAAATTGTCTGCCAAGTACACTACCACAAAAACCGAGACAAAAAGAACATGCCTAGAGGCATTTTTCACAACGCACTGGCAGCCTAACGCAAAAGCCATTAGCTTTACTAACCTTACGAAGCCTTTTTCTGCCCACATAAACCTCATCCGCCTAAGGGACCTTTCGCAATTAGCTGCAGACCTAAGCCTTTTTTTACGAGTATAAAGTCTTTCCCGGCATGAACAGGCAAGCCTGACGTTTTTGTAGTTAAAATGTCCCGCCCATCCTCTGCCCGTATCCATGTTACACTTGTTTCAGACAACACGCTTATAATGCGACTGCCCTGGTCGCCTGAAGAATCGTCTTCAAGAACTCTTGCTTTCAGAAACCGTCCCGGCATGGAACGGCGCCACAAAATTTCGCCGCTTTTTGACATCAGCAAAACCCCCGAGCGCGACGACAAGTCCTGCAGGTTGCCCCCGGAGGACATCCACGTCATGACTACCGAGTCGCCAGAAAGATCGGCTGACACCACTTTCCCGGGCGCGTCAAAACTCCAAAGAAGATCTCCATCAAAAGAATAAGCTTCTATCCCAGAGTCTAGGACTGCCAGTATGCAATTTTGGTTCACCAAAAGATGCCGCCACATACCAAAACCCAAGCTGCGAGACCATTTCTTTTGGGTTTCTCCCTGCACAAAGCAATAAAGACCGGTGGTTCCGCCGGTTTCTATATCCATTGTAGCCACGAACATTTGTGTTCCCAGGCTTTGTGTCATGATTGGAACCGAAGGGACAACCCATTGGTACTGGCTGCCTTCCAAGCCCGCCGTGCACAATATCCACGTTTCACCATAGCTATCTTCTTGGGATGGAACTGCCATTACAATTTCACCTTGATTATTATGGCGTAGCATCTTTGTCCCTGGCTGTAAGTGCATTAGCTCATCCCGACATTCGCCTTGGGCCAGCCACAAACGCGACAAGTCAGCAATCACAAGCCCGTGGGTTGTAAGCATTGCCGTATCATCGGCGTCTTTGGGAACCTCATCTACAGTACCTTTAACAGAACCAACTTGAAAGGCGGATGGCGTTTCTAGGACGTACCTATCCCCCATAGCACATAGCAGGCGTGCTTCTTCCCACTGACATACCAACGCCTTTTGGAGGACATATGCCATTATTAACCTGGCACATAAGTAAGCGGCTACCAGAAACAAAAGTATCAAGACGACCCAAACCCGCTTCGCTTTTGGTTTTCCAACGTTTGAAGGCGGCAAGCGTGGGACCGCGTTAAGACCGGGATTCTTTTTTTGCCATGGGGCAATGACACTCATGTAGTCGCCTCATTTATTTGGGTTACAGGCGTAGCAACCAATAAACCCCTAACGCACAAGCGCACAAAACCACGAACTTTATGGATTGGCTCATCTGGGTGACCAACTTATACTCTTGGTAAGCTTCCAAAGCTTTCTCAAAGTGTCCCATGTCCATATACGCTAAAGCCAGATTGAACCTGGGTTGTTTGGAAAACGCGCTGTTTGCGATTGCCTTGAGGTAGTAGTCTCTTGCCTCAAAAGGACGCGACGTAATGAGCATCATGTTTCCTACGTTGTTTAAAATGGCAGGATCGAAAGGTTTTAAAGAAAGCGCCCGTTCGAAGGCTTGCAGTGCTTCCTGCGTTTGGCCTGCTTTTGCAAGACAAGCACCCAAAAGGTTCCATAAGTCTGCCCTGGCCCTATGTTTTTCATTAACCGAGCTGCTTGCAAGCTGCAGGGCTTTTAAGATTTGTCCTTTTTTGAGAAAGATCCTTACTCTCGCGGTCAATGTGCACATGCCGGGGTACCCCTTAGTTTTACTAATTGGGTATTTCTAGCATGTGCGGCTTTTGTCCTTCCTTTTGGCGATGAACCATGGCGGTATCGTGTTGGCAGAACGACACGCCCTAGTCACAAGAGCCACTGGGCAATTTCCCAAGGCAACAAAGAGATTTGCAGAGCCATGTCTTTTTCCTCAAGCGTTAGCCGCTCCGGCGCTTTTGTAATGCTTTCCCAGTTTGTCCCGCGAAGCAACACGTCGGCTTTTAACAAACCTGCGGCAATTATCTGAGCCATTTTGACCACAAGGCTCAGCCGGGTGTTCTGAAGGACTGCATATTCCATGAACCCTCCAATATTAACGACACCGGCAATGTGAAGATCGCCTAATGGTTGAAGTTTCTTACGAACTCCTAACCCGGGTTTTAAAGGGCCTGTGCGTACCATGACACATCCTATATCTTTGTTGCTTCCTAAACACGCGTCCACTCCGATAAGCAAAGTGTCGGGTTTCTGCGTTTTGGGATGAATAAGTGACAGGTTTTCGGCATGGACGGGAGCATCTAGCGTACCCCACAGATGTCCCCGAAAGCCCGCGTTGAACAGCATTGTGCCTGTCAATGGCCCCAAAGAATCTCCGGTGGAACGATCTGTGCCCACGCAAACGACCGATAGCGGAAGATTTTTTCCAAGACCCGCGGCGCAATTCACTATCGCAAGCGCCACTTCTTTTGAAGCCTCTTGGAGACCAGCGTTAACTGAAACACTTAATAAGGCGAAAACCCCTGGTACACAATATGCTCGACTGTTTTGAGAATAATACCTTAGTCGCCATTCTCGGCGCCAGACGCAGTTTGCGCTAAATCTTCGCCCCGTGCCTTTGTGTCGGCCACCTTGGCGGCGCCGTTAAGGTACGCGCCTTCGGACACCACCAACATACTGGCGGATACATCCCCCGAAACCCGGGCCCCGGAAATAAGCTCCAGCCTGCCCTTGCATTCAACGTTTCCCTTGACGCTGCCGGCTATAGTCGCGTCATGAGCATGTACATCGGCGTCGATTATTGCGCTAGCGCCGATCGCCACATCTCCTTGGCATTGGACGTCCCCTTGAACGCTGCCTTCAATTTTCAGGCTGCCCTTTGACCTGATGGTGCCTGTAAATTCCATGCTTTTCCCAATCAGGCTTTCGAACACCCCACTTTTGGGGCGACTTTCGGATTTTCCAAACATGAAGCTTCCCCCTGTCTAGGGAAGGAAACCGCGAGGGTCTACGATCTTCCCGTTAACGTGAATCTCATAATGCAGATGGGGACCTGTAGCGACACCCGACTGGCCCACTTTGCCTACTAGGTCTCCGCGGCTAATAGTAGAGCCAACCTTAACAGCCATGCTGGAACAATGCCCATAAAGCGTCTCAAAGCCGAACCCGTGTTTTACTACGACACAATAACCGTACCCGGCCTTGTATCCCGCGAAAGTGACCACGCCGTCGGCCGGGGCTAAGATGCGCTCACCGTAAGACGCGCCAATATCGACCCCGTCGTGAATTTGTTTCCGGCCTGTAACTGGATGTAAGCGGGTACCAAAACTCGAAGTTATTTTGCCGATTACCGGCCAATACTTTGGACATGCGCGGGAATAAGCTACGGCGCTGACGGCTTCTTTCAGAAGCTCGGCCACTTGGTCGTTTACCTGATCTAGGCGATTGGTTAACTCGTCTGTGGATGAACTCACTGTTTGCAGGACAGAGCCCATTTCCCGTGTGGGCAACTGCGGACGGCTTTGGGCGCCGTCACGGGACACAAGAGGCGATCGATTCCTGCCACCCAAAGAAGCGACAGAGGCTTCACCGCCAAAACTTTGCGGAATGATATCTTCCTGGCTTAACATGTCTCTAATCTGCGCTTCCATTATCTCAGCTTCACGCAAACGCACGGTTAACTCTTCATACTGCTTTTGTAAAGTATTTATCTGCTCTTTTTGGTGTTCAGCAACATCCCGCATATAGCGCAACTCGGAGAGTTCATCTTGGGCGGCCTTATAGGAAAAAAGGAGATGAGACACGCCTAACACAGCGGCCACTGCGAGACAGGCGAGTATCTTGGCGAACAGGTGACTAAAACCGAAAGTTCTGCTTTTACCCCGGGAGGTAACCAAAAATAAGGTGTATAACCTTTGAGAACGATGGCTTTTAGTAGCGCCTAATCTATCCTGTTTTAACAGCCTATTGGGCTGACTAAACTTCATGTGTACACCGCCGCATTCCGCACTAGCCTAGATGAATAGCTTGTCCTTTATGTTCGCCGGTTTGATAGCCAAATCCTTCCTAAAGGGCAATATTACCGGTAAAGCCTTGGTACCCTGGCCGTAAGCCCTGTAAGAATTTCGTGAGGAATGGTCATAGCCTTCTCGGCCAACTCATCCACTGTTATTTCTTCGGCACCGTCTCGGCCGATGAGCGTAACCAGGTCTCCCTCGTGGACCGGGAGGTCGCCTGCATTCACCATGAGCTGGTCCATACATACCCGTCCTACGACGGGAAGCCTTGTGCCGTTTATAAGCACATGTGCGGCGTTGGACAGGAGCCTGGGGTACCCGTCGGCATAGCCGATTGGTACGGTTACAACTGTCGAGGGCTGGTCTGTGAAGTAAGTTCTACCGTACCCCACGCCCGTGTTTTGGGCTACCTCCTTGACGTGGGCGATCCTAGAGTACAAGGAAAGCACAGGCCTGAGTGAGTTTGTGTTTTGGAGGGCCCGGGTGGGGTAACAACCGTAGAGCATAAGCCCCGGCCTAACCAAACCAAAATGCGATTGCGGGTACAGGTAAACAGCCGCCGAATTGGCAGCATGATAATACCTTGGCTGTGCGCCGGCTTTCTCTGTTTGTTTTTGGGCAGAAGTAAAGCGGGTCAACTGCTTCAAAGTGAAAGAGCTATCCGTATCGGCTGACGCGAGATGCGTAAATACCCCGTCCAGGCGAAGGCGAGAGCAGCCCAGTAATAATTGTAAGCCTTCTTCCAACTGCGGACCTTCTTGGAACCCGATTCTTTCCATACCTGTATCAACTTTTAGGTGTACAGATACCCGTCTGTTCACTGTTTCAGCCGCGGCCTGCGCGGCCATGATGTCTTTTTTATTCCCTACGGTTAAAGCCACACTGTCTTTAGCTAAACAGCAGGCAGCTTCTTGAGAAACTTGACCCAAGACCAACATAAAACAATTGATACCGGCTGATCTTAACTCCAGTGCCTCTTCCGGGGTGGAAACAGCTACCCCCAAGACTTTCCGAACTGTAAGAGCGACTTTTGACGCCTGGACAGCTCCTATACCGTAGGCGTTAGCTTTGACCACAACCAGAAGCTTAGCCGATGCCGCAATGGAGGCGGCAGTCTGTAGGTTATGCTTGAAACTATCGAGGTCGACTTCGGCCCAAGTGGGTCTAAGTAAACGGGGCATATAGCCACCCCCCTAAGCTCTCGGACTCTTTAATGTTTCACGTGAAACATTTGGTGTCTTATTAACGCCCTACGTACGACGTCCGCTGTATAGCCTCGACCAGCCGCTCGAGATCTTCCTCCCCATAGAAAAAGACTTCAATTACACCGCGCTCGCCCTGAGTTTTGACCTGCACAGGGCTGCCCAACGCCGCGCTCAGAAGCTCCTCGGCATCTTTGCGCCGCACGCCGGCCGAACGTTTTCGAGCAGTTTGCTTCCCTTGGTTTGCCACTGCTTCTTCAGTTTTCCGGACAGAAAAACCTTTGGCGGCCACGTTCTTGGCCATTTTCACTTGGTTTTCGCCGCTAAGACCCAATAACGCCCGACCATGTCCCCCTGAGAGTTGCCCCTCTGACACCAGTTTCTTAACCTCGGGCTCAAGTCTTAAGAGCCGCATCGTATTGGCAACATCCGGTCTGCTCTTTCCTACCCTTTTGGATAGCTCTTCTTGTGTAAGACCGAACTCGTTTACAAGCCTTTGAAAAGCAATAGCCTGTTCAATGGGGCCCAGATCCTCCCGCTGCAAATTCTCTACCAAAGATATCTCCATGGCTTCCCTGTCGTCCATTTCCCGGAGGACTACTGGAACCTCTTGTATTCCCGCCGCAAGGGCCGCCCGCAGACGTCTTTCACCAGCCACCAACTGGTAGGTTTCCCCGACTTGTCGAACGATCAGCGGTTGGATAACCCCGTGTTCCTTTAAAGACGAGACTAGTTCTTCCATTCGGTCGTCGTCAAACGTCTGCCGAGGTTGATTAGGATCAGCGATGATCTGCCTGGGGTGTAAAGTAATCACACCTTGTGAAAAAGTTTCCTGTTCTTCGGACATGGGGATAAGCGCCTCAATCCCCCTGCCAAGAGTCCTCCTGG
>CAYPVF010000077.1:8170-9592 GCA_964414105.1 uncultured Eubacteriales bacterium | reverse complement strand
GTCAAGGCTTACGCCGTACTTGGTTTCGAGAGTCTCACGATATTTATCTACGTTAAAATCAACCGTATATTGGTCAGTCTTGTCTTTGTCCTCTCTGCCTTCCAAAACCTTTTGGACTTCCGCCGACCACGCGGTTGCTTTTCCTGCTAAAGTGTCCAGGGAAGCAGTAATTTCGTCTAGCTGGGAATCGGGCAAACCGGCAAAAAACTCAGGTACTTTCGGCTTGTTGATACCGCAAATCTCAACCAAACTATCGCAAGCGATGGCCAGCCCTTTAAGGTTCACAGTCTTGGTTTGGGGGATAAGGGTGCGAACCGCATTCCAGAGTTCGTCCACCTGACCAATTCTTCTAACAAGGATATGGGCGCGTTCTTCAGCGAATCGCGAGTCTTTTCGCCCCATGAATCCTATGAACCGGGTAATGCCCCCGATGAAGCCGCTGGGAGACTCAAAGCTAGCCTCGAAAGCAGCTTGTTTGCCGCCTAAATATTCGATGAAGTGAGTTTTCAGGAGTGTGTAAACATCATCCACCGCGGGGAGTTTCTGAGCCCTCTCCATCAAATCGTTTAGGAGTTTCTGATGTTGTTCTTTCGCAACGTGTGTGGGGATAAACAGGTAAGGCTCGAATTCACGGGCATTCCTGGTTTTGTCTGAAGCCCTGGCACACTCGGCGTCGAACAGTCTGTACAGCCTCGTCAGTTCTTTGTGGGTCATAGACATGTTGCCTTAGTTCCTCCTTTCAGATGGTTGGAAACGCTATAGTGTAGTCTTCACCAAAGGAACTGTAATTCCTTGTGGCTCCGATAATTCGTGAAAAAGCCTTCGACGATTTGTCTTAACCGTCGAAGGCTTTCTTTAACTGCTCTAAGGCTACCGACTAAGCTTATGATAAGGCGTGCCTACGCGGCGCCTATCCTAAGCCAATCTTCGATCAGGAACTGCAGCCTGCCCAAAAGAACCGAAATACGGCTCATAACTGTTGACCCGAATGTGGCTCCGAAGCAGACAAGCAAGAAAGATCTGCCTAGGGTAGTAACGCCCTTCATAACGGGACTCTTCAGAGACACCGTGAAGTAGAAATAAGCGGTGACAGTTATGGTGGCCACTACGAAGATGATGTTGTTGATTGAGTTAAGCGGCATAAAGGTCGCCGAGATTTGGCTTATGAGCACTGCCGGCTGCCTTGTAAAGATGTAGCCGGCGCCCACCCCGATCCAAAAGCCCATGGGGATTCTGGAAACCCAAGCCAATGGAGTATAAAACCTAGTGTACATGAGAAGCCCCATTAAGATGGGAATAATCTGCAAGTACTTGTGATTTTGGACAATGTCAACGGCCACAGCAGGTCTTATATAGTTGTGATAGGTCAAAACGATACCGTTTGCCGCTGTAATAGCAACCATAATGGTCTCCGCAAAACGG
>CAYPVF010000077.1:0-8135 GCA_964414105.1 uncultured Eubacteriales bacterium | reverse complement strand
CCTCATTTGCGATTATCCAGTTTTTCACTAACGGGTTCATTAATTGTCACCTCCCAAATGAGGTCCAGAATCCTGTTTTCTTTCACCCAAGAAGTGACCTAGATTACCCACTGCGATAAGAAGGATGACAAGAATGTGAGCCGCGGACTGAGCATCCATACCCATTAGGGCAGGACCCGGGTTGCCGGTCAAAAACTCGTATTCCGCCGCTCCCCTCAACCCAGCCAAAAGGCCTTGGTACTGCCTGGCAGAGTAGAAGGGCATTTCGGTAGGAGTCTGAATGGCGGTTGTGCCCACTATGAACGGCACGTTGTAGGGCAATGCCACCATTTTAAGCCAGTTTTGCGCGGGGCTCGGGACAACTCCCAGCATGTCTACGAGAAGATCAGCTTGTTTGATGGAAGTAAAGCCTTGCATGATGGGTAGGTTCTCGAAGGGTGTGCCGTTCATGTCAACGTAAGCCGCGCCCTCCCAGAAATTGTCTACCATTTTTTTCATCGTTACTTCGCCGCCGGGCTTGTAACCAAGGTTGACCCAATCCACACCGTAGGTTTTGCCCATTTCTTCTCCTACTTTGCGGGTAATGGGTTCGGTCACGTTGGCGCCTTCGTCAACGCCCGAGAACATGATGATCTTGATGTCTTTTTCGAAAGCTTGCTTGTACATGGTGACTACCTGCGGGTTCATCTCGACGATGCAGTCACTTCGATAGTCAATTGACAAGGCGATAATGCCGCCGTTGGGAACGGCATCAATGGCGTCGAAAAAGTCTTGTGAGGTTTTGCCGGTCTTAACAGGCAAGCCCCAAGGTTTAATGATAGGCAGAGCCACGACTAAAATGAGAAGGATGTAGTAAATCCGCCTATCAATGTTTGACAGTCTATCCCAAAAGTTCATGTCTCCACCTCCTATTCGCCTGCAGTCGCATAAGGTCTGTCAATTCCAAAGAACACCCTTATGGCCGTGATAAACGACCCGATGGTGGCTCCGAAAATGATAGCTCTCATGGCTGCGGTATTGGGAATATCCATGATCCACTGCGTCGCGGGTCCGAATCCGGGGTAAATAGCTTCGCCTATGGGGGCGTTACCCAAGAGTACTATGACACCCGCGATAAGAAGTATTGCCGCGTCGCGAGTTTTCGCCCTGAAAGCGCGGTAGGCGGCCGATACGATGTAAAAAGCCAGCAAAGAGTAGAACGTAGCGCCTAAAGGCTCGGCGGTGATCCCAAATATCTGAAGATAAAGTGGGTGTGTCGCGCCTCCGAATATACCCAAGGCAAGGTAGCCATAGGTGACGACCAACATAATGATTGATAGATCCCAATCGTGGCCTCGCCGTGTCACGTTACGGCTGTGAACCGAGGTTAGATTGATAAGACCCACCAGACATACAAAAGCTGTGCTCAAAATGAACCATTTGTCAATTTCTTCAGCGACTTTTGGCGCCACACCAAAGAAGACGCATACCATGATGACAATGGCTGATATGAATGTAAAAGCATAGGGAAGGGACCTTTTCACTAGTTCTCACTCCTTTCTTACTTTTTAAGGAATGTCTTCAAACCGTCTGCCTGACCCATCGTTTGAAGGACTGCTCCAACAATCAGAAGAGCTGTGACTACGAATTTCGCCCAGTCTTCAGCAACAAGTGTCGCGACTCGGATTGGGTCTTTCGTGAGATACGCTGCGGCAGCATATATCTCTTCACCAATTAGAGCGTAGTCACAAGCGGCCACAAAGAACGGAACCTGGGTGGTGGCGGCTGTTCCGCCAACCTGGATAGCCCCCGCCTGGCTTGCGGCCTCAGCGTACATAAGGGCGTCGAAAGCAAACGAGCCCAACATTAGGTTTGTAGCGACTTGTTCCTTAAACATCAAGGCGACTATGGCTATGGCGTAGCCAAAATAGTGGTCTGAAAACCAACGCACATCGTCAGCCCTAAAGCTGTCACTCTTACCCTGTGAAATATATGACTGGCGTACGATCTCTTGGATAACAGGGTAAATGGACGATGCGGGAACGCAAACGATTAGTCTTGTGTCATAGCGCGCCGTAAGCTTTGCGACTTCGGACAAAACAGCCATGGAAGCCAAAGTTTGCGGATCTGAGAAGCCACCGCTTCCCGGTAGATAAAAGACCGGTCTGTTCATCTCTGTCGCACGGCCGATGCCTTCTTCGATGGCGTCTAGACCGGCGATTCTACGTATTTCCCACTTTGCCTTTTTGTCTTTGGTTTGTTTCATGGCATATGCGACTGCCGCCATGAGGAACACTATCAACAGGAAAGGCACGGTCATTCCCGGTGCAAACAAAATTTTCACCTCCGAAAGTTCTTGAAACGTCCGGTAACTGTCCGCGCTGTGGCGGATCAGCTCAAAAACAACCTGTGTTGCATACCACCTCCCTTAATGCTGAGCGTCTTATATTGGGGAAAAAACACCCACCGGGACGCTCATATGATCGAAACAAGTGGCCGTGAAACAACATTCGGCAACAACCCTCATGGCCGATATCGAACAGAGGTCTTCCTTCTACTCGGGAAAAAAGAGCAACATTCCGCGTTTGTCAGAAATCATACCGCAATTGCACTGCGTTCACGCCCAGAATTCGCTCTTAGCCCGGTATTTACGCCGGGATATGCATTAATCCCTTCAGAATAATATCACAAAGTCCGTGGTGATTAGAACACAACGGAACAAAAAACAGTACTGCAATTTCTGGAACGAACCAGATCAAAGGGTTTCAGGTAACTTTGGTGAACTATATAATACCAATTTGGGAGGTGGCGGCGTGAGGATAGCCATCGCCGGTTTTTCCGACGAAACATGCACGTTTTGTAGAGAATCTACAACTGTGGATCTTTTCGAGCCGTATACCAAACGCGGAAACAAGATATTAGAAGCCCACAGAGGAGTCGGGTCTTGCATAGGCGGGTATATGAAAGTGTTGGAGGCAAGCGAGGCCGAAATCGTCCCTCTGGTGGATGCGTCCAGAGGGCTCGGGGGGTTTTATAGTTGGTTAACGCTTGACTGTTTTGACAAGTACGCCAATGAAATAGCGGATCGTATAAAAGCCGCCGGACAACTGGACGGAGTTTTGCTGTCGTTGCACGGGGCCATGGCGGTGGATGGGGTGCTGCGGCCCGAGGCCGAAATAGTTAGGCGCGCAAGGGCAGCCGCGGGGGAAATCCCCATAATGGTGACTTTGGATCTTCATGCCAATGAGGACGAGGAATTGTGTCAAGAGGCCGACGCGGTGTTCGTGCTTAAGACTTATCCCCACCTGGATTCCGAACAAATCGGCATTACCGCCGCGAAGTGCATGGTTCAAACGATAAAAGGCGAGTTTAGGCCTACTATGGCTTTTCGAAAGCCCGGCATCCTTTCCGCAAGCATATTTCAAGGGTCGGATTACCATCCCATGAAAGACATTTATGAAAGGTGCCGGGAATGGGAATCTAAACCGGGGGTTTATTGCGTTTCTGTGGCGCCGGGTTATGCCTATGCAGATGTGGTTGACGCGGGTATGAGTGTGTTTGCGGTTACCCATGACGACAAAGAGTTGGCTGAAAAAATAGCGCAAGACATATCCGATTTTGCCTGGAATTTGAAAGAGTCTTTCGTTTCGCCGCTTCCCGACGCAAAAGAAGCAGTGAAGCTTGCCATGGACTTAGCGGCGAAAGGACAAACCCCGGTTGTGATCGCGGACGGCGCCGATCGTATAGGAGACAGCACTCACATTCTAAAAGAGCTTCTGAAACAAGGCGCTAAAAGTTGGGGAATTCCGGGGATTACCGACCCCGGGGCGGTCAAGTGGATAGAAAATAACGCGAAACTGGAAGATCAAATTACCGTGACCATAGGGGGCTGGCATGACGAGTCTTCCGGTGAGCCCGTTGAAGTTACTGGAAGGGTTGAATTTATGGGCAGGCCTGTATACAAACTGGTGGGTCCCATGGGGAAAGGTGTTACCGTCAGGGATTCTTTGGTGGTTAGTCTGGACCTGGGCGACAACCGTCACGTTGTGGTGAGCGAGGCAATGCGGGGGGCCAACGATTCTTCGGGTTTTACGGCTGTTGACATTGATTACACCACATTGGATACGGTTGTTCTCAAGGACAGAGTGCACCACAGGGCTTTTTGGGACAGTGTTTCCAAAGCCAATATCAAGACTAGCGCCCCCGGGCAAGGGCCCGCGGACATAAGCCTGCTCACCTACAATAACGTTCCCAATCACGTTTACCCTGTGGGGAAAAAATGGAGGGTCCCCATTAGCTTTGCCCACGTTGCGTTAATTGTGTCAGATATTAAACGCTCCGTATCTTTTTATAGGGATGTCTTAGGCCTGAAGCTTCTCGAGCAATACCCGGGTACAGATTCAGGTATGACTATCGCGTTCATGGGGGACGAGCACACAGGAGGCGTGCTGGAATTACTGTGTCGCCAAAATGACCGTAAAGCGCTGCCCCAGGGGTGTTACGACCATGTAGCTTTTAGCGTTCCCGATATTTTGGCGAAAATGGAAACCATGAGGCTGCACGGGGTGGAATTTCAAGACGCGGAACCCCGCACAGTTTTGGATGGGCGGATGATCGCTTTTTGTACAGGGCCTGACGGCGAGAGGATCGAACTGGTCCAAAAAGTGTCGTCCTGATCCAACGCTTATATTTGAAAAGTTTGCTCTCGCCTGGGGCCAACCGAAACCCAGCGCACCGGCACTTGGGCTTGCTGTTCTACGAAAGCTACATAGTCTTTGGCTTCTTTGGGTAGCTCCCGGAAGGTCTTTACCGAGGAAACGTCACATTTCCAGCCGGGTATCTTTTGAAACACGGGTTTTGCTCCCGTTAGCCGAGGCGTAGCGGGAAATTCAGTGACTTTTGTCCCTAAAAGATCGTAGGCCACGCAAACCGGGATTTCATCCAAGTACCCTAAAACATCCAAAAGGGTTAAAGCAATGGAGGTAGCCCCTTGCATTCGGCACCCATATCGCGTCGCCACCGAATCGAACCAGCCCACACGGCGCGGACGGCCCGTTTTGGCGCCGTATTCTCCCGAATCTCCGCCGCGCCTTCTAAGTTCCTCGGCTTCGGCCCCACTTAGCTCTGTTACAAAAGGGCCTGCGCCTACACAGGATGAGTACGCTTTCACAACAGCTATGATTTCGTTTATCGCATAAGGGGGAACTCCGGCCCCTACAGCGCCGTAGCCAGCCAAAGTTGAGGACGAAGTGGAAAAAGGGTAAATACCGTGATCCGGATCGCGCAAAGCACCTAGCTGTCCTTCCAACAACACCCTTTTGCCTTGGGAAAAAGCATCGTGCAGAAATGCTGTTGTATCCCCAACATAAGGTTTGATTTTTGCCCCTTGTATACACAATTGTTCTACCAGTTGGTTCAAGTCCAAAAGCGGTTTTTTGTACAAATGCTCCAGCAGAGCGTTTTTCATACGGATTGTAGGCGCAAGCTGCTTTCGAAGCTCCGCCTCGTCAAAAAGCTGGCACAGCTGAACACCGATTTTGGCGTACTTATCCGAATAAAAAGGAGCGATGCCCGACTTGGTGGAACCAAATTGCCTTTCGGCCAGGCGTTCTTCTTCGTATTCATCAAATAGGCGATGGTAAGGTAACATGACTTGCGCTCTTTCAGACACCAAAATCCGGGGTGGGGGTACGCCTTTTGACACTAGCCCTTCATATTCCCTGGCGAATTCCTCGATGTCTACCGCTACGCCCGGTCCCAGAATGTTGGTTACCCCGGGATAAAAAACGCCCGACGGCAAAAGGTGCAAGGCAAATTTCCCAAACTTATTTATTACCGTATGGCCGGCATTGCTGCCCCCTTGAAATCTCACGACTACATCGGAGGTTTCAGCCAAATAATCCACCATTTTGCCTTTGCCTTCATCGCCCCAATTGGCGCCTACCACGGCTGTAACTGCCATGTCAAATCCCCCTATGCCAGAAATGTACCCGACTTTGGGCCTATGGCCAGGTCATTGTATCACGGATTGCGCCCTATTAGCATAAGGCGTGGGAAGGACTGGTTACGCCCGGATTATGATAAAATGGGGTTATTCTGTGTTGTTCGGGGGGAAATTGAACTGGCTACAGACCACACTACTGACACAAACCAAGATACAAGACAGGATTTTACCCAAGGTAGCATACCAAAACATCTGATAGCTTTTTCCACACCGCTTTTTCTGGGCAATGCCTTGCAGGCTTTGTATAACACTGTTGACAGTGTTTGGGTAGGCCAATACCTTGGTTCTCAGGGGCTTGCGGCAGTTTCCGTAAGCGGCCCTGTCATATTCTCACTTGTCGCTTTGGTAACGGGGATTGGTATGGCCGCCACGGCGCTGATCGCTCAGTATTCCGGCGCCAAAGACCGGCTGATGGTTCAAAAAACCGTGGCCAATTCCTTTGTACTTATGGCAGTACTAGGCGGTATTTCATCAGCGGCCGGGTTCGTGTTCCGGGGGCCTCTTTTGAGACTCATTAATACCCCCGAGGACATAATGGACATGGCTTCTTCGTATTTGGGCATTATTCTTGGCGGCCTTCTGACTATGTTCATTTATAATACGATTTCCGCGGTCATGAGGGGGCTGGGAGACTCCAGGACACCTCTTATCTTTTTGGCGTACGCTACGGTTCTTAACATGATACTTGACCCCATACTCATTTTTGGGATAGGTCCCTTTCCCAAAATGGGGGTAGCCGGCGCGGCCTTAGCCACTGTAATAGCCCAAGGGTTTTCCGGGGTATTGGGACTTAGACATATGGCGAAAATCGGCTTGCTAAAATTCGAAAAGTCGGCGTTACGCCTAGACCTGGGCTTGACTGCAAGAATGTTCAGTATTGGGCTGCCCGCGGGTATCCAGCAGATCGTCGTCTCCATGGGTATGCTTGCCATGACATCATTGGTGAACAAATTTGGGTCGGGTGTTGTGGCCGCGTTTGGGGCAGGCGGACGTTTAGACCAGTTCGCGTTCATGCCCGCCATGAGCGTGGGTTTGGCGGTCACCGCCTTGGTAGGGCAGAATCTTGGAGCGGGGCGGCAAGATCGCGTTAAGGAAATAGTGCGCTTCAGCGTTTACCTTACCGTGGGGATCACTGCAGTCGTAAGCCTGATAGCCGTTTCTTTTCCCACCGTTTTGCTGCGGCTATTTACCAAAAAACACGAAGTGTTGGCAGAGGGCGTTAAATACCTGCGGGTGGTGGGTTTTGCTTACATTCCTTACAGTCTTATGTTTATGCTTTCCGGGGTTATGCGGGGGGCAGGAGATACGTTTCCTTCCATGGTATTTTCCATTGCCACACTATGGCTTGTGCGGATCCCTTTAGCCAGGCGCCTTTCAGAGTCTATGGGAAGTAGGGGGCTTTGGTTCGGCATGGCAGCGTCTGCTGTGGCAGGTGCCCTTTTAAACTGGCTGTACTTTGTCTCGGGCCGTTGGCGTTCGCGCTCTCTCATAAGGGAAAAGGATGTAAGTGAAAAAGAGACGGCCCATTAGTTGTTGGCAAACCCGCCCTTTTTTGGCTTAAGGAGATTGCCGCGTGAAAGAAACCGATATGTGTTTGGCGGTTCGCCTGTTTTTGGAAACTGAAGGGTATGTTGTTCGCAGCGAAGTGATGAACTGCGATTTGGTTGCCGTTAAGGACGGGGAGCCAATAGTTTTTGAATTCAAAAAAGCGTTTGGCTTACCCGTTCTGAAGCAAGCGGTAGAAAGACAGAAATCTTGTGATTCAGTGTACGTCGTTTTGCCTAAACCAGAGCCGTACGTCATGTCCAAAAGCTGGCGCTCTACATGCCATCTCTTGCGTAGGTTGGAGTTGGGGCTTTTGTTGGTTGATTTGTGTTCCGCCCCTCAAAAGGTACAGGTAGTGTTCCACCCCGTACCCGTTTCTTTCCGCAGGCGTAAGCAGGTTCACCGGGCCATATTAGAAGAAGTCGCCGGACGATCTCAGGATTACAATATGGCGGGCAGCACTCGTGTCAAACTAGTGACAGCCTACAGGGAGTTGTCACTAAAAACTGCTTGTTTTCTCCAAGTATTAGGCCCCTTATCCCCAAAGGATCTAAAATCCATGGGTTTTGAACCGAAAGTAGGATCTGTCTTGGCTGATAATTTTTAC
>CAYPVF010000076.1:1641-9716 GCA_964414105.1 uncultured Eubacteriales bacterium | reverse complement strand
TTCGGAAAGGAGTGCAAATTCGGGCCTATGCCGCACCTCCGGCGGTAAATAACTGAAACCCAGGCGCGTGAAAATGACTTCTTCGCCGTCTAGGCAAACGTGCGCATCCCCTGCGAAGAAACCGTCCGGCCCATACCTGAAACCTTTGTCCTTGGCGGCGCGTGCCACGCTGTTGACATAGTCCTCTGGTCCTGTAAGCCAAAAAACTTTTGCCCAAAAATCTTTCAAAGGCGCAAGGTACACGACCAATGGAACCCCCAGTCCCGTGGTCAATACGAATCGCTGCTGCTCTTGGTCCCAGGCACGGATTATTTCGTCGTCTTTCAGCCCCAGGGCCAGGCCGGATTTCTCTATGGTTTCATGAGGCGTTTCGCCTTCATTAAGCCCCACCAAAAGTTCGATCTTATCAACTGTTTCCTCAAACCGGCGTAGGCCGCCCACCATTTGGCACGGAATGCCATTTTGTGAAACTGCTTTTTCCATATGGGACGCTACAGGAAAAGCCACCCCCACGCTAACCCTGCCCAAGTATTTACGTACTTCTGCCAAACCCTTAATCATCATGTCTTCCCGCTTCATCCCCACCCCTGGAAGCGACTGAACCTGGTGGTTTTTCAAGGCTTCTTCGAAGTCGTCAAGATTTTTTACGCCTAAAACTTCAAACAACATCCGCGTCGTTTTAGGCCCGACGCCGGGGATATTCAAAAGCTCCAAAAGACTGTAGGGGACATCTTGCACAACTTTTTCCATATATGAAGATTTCCCGGTGAGGATCATTTCGCTTATCTTAGGCTCCAAATTTCTGCCTACGTCGGGAATCTCCAGAAGCTTGCCCGCTTTGGCCATATCTAGAAGCGGAAAATCACCGCGTTCGATGCTTTTGGCGGCTTTTTCGTAAGACCTTACTTTAAAGCCTATTTCACCTTTTATTTCTAAAAGAGAGCCCAAAGCGCGTAAGAAATGGGCGATTTCCCGCTTATGCAATTTTTACACCCTTTGCTCTGCGTTATATTTGGAGGAAAGCGCCTCCATTATTCTTAGCCTGTCGGCCTGAAGCTCTTCTTCTGTGAGGGTTCTGTCATGGGATTGGTAGCAAAGCCGCATTGCCACGCTTTTCTTGCCTTTTGGCACCGGGGAACCGCGCCATACATCGAACACTTCCAAAGACAAAAGATCCCGGGCTGACTGTGTCACACACGCGGTAATGTCCCCCACGGGCACGTCCTCGGACACTATAACGGCCAAATCCCTCTCAACTGGCATAAAGCGTGAAATGCCGGTGTAGGTAGCTTCTTTGGCCAAAGCCAAAAGGGCGTCCATAGAAAACCATGCCAAAACTAAAGGCCCCAAAACCCCCACATTCTTTTGCACCACAGGGTGAACCTCACCAAATTCCCCTATGACCGAACCGGCCGCAACTATTCTTGCGGATTTCCCCGGGTGAAACGGCATACCGCATCTAGGCAAATACGCAATATTCTCAATCCCTAAGAGTTGCAGAAGTGATTGGACGACGCCTTTCATGTGGAAGAAAGAAGCCGGCAATTGCTCCTGTAACCACGTATTAGGCTTAATCATCCCGAAGGACATAATAGCTAACTGAACACTTTCAAGAGGCAGTTCCTGCCCGGCTGAGTCAAAAAACACCCGACCCATTTCCCAGAACAGACCACCTGTGATTTTCTGTTTCTCGTTGACCTCAGATACCTTGACCATACCCGGCAGCAGGCTGGTCCTGAGTAAAGACTCGTTTGACGACAATGGATTAAGAAGCGGTACAGGTTTTCTTCGGGGATCGTCGGCTTCAAAGGCCATGGCCGATATGTCCTGGGGTGACACAAGAGAATTACCCACGCATTCCAAACCGCCCAAAGAAACCAAAATATCCCGCAAGCGGTCTGTAATTTCATAATCGCGATCAGGCGGCCCTCCCGGCACCGCACTATCCAGATACAAAGGCTCGAAGAAATTGACCCCATGATACCTGGCGATTTCCTCAATTAAATCCACAGGCTCTTGGATATCCACCCTTCGAGGCGGCACTGTCACGCCAAAAACGGCCTCACCGCCCATTTCTTGGAGCTCATCCACCCCGAACCTCAGCGATTCCAAAATGTTCTTGCAGTGGGCCCCGGGGATGTCAGCTCCAAGGGTTCTGACCACTTCACTGGCGCGAAACTTTACAAAGCGCGGTTTTGCCTGCATCAAATTCTTTTCCGCGTAACCTTCCTGGGGACATCCTCCCGAGAGATCCATAACCATAAAGGCTGCTCTTTCTGCCACCCCGGCCTGAGCAGTAGGGTCGACGCCTTTTTCAAACCTTAATGCCGCTTCTGTCCGTAGTTTCAATTGCCGATAAGTACGCCTTACAGGGATAGGAGCAAAATAGGCAGATTCTATCAAGATATTTCGCGTGGATTGGGTAACCTCGGTAGATTTGTTGCCCATTACGCCGGCAACAGCCACGGGCCCGCTTTCGTCGGCGATAACCAAGGTACCCGGTAAAAGATCGCGGGATTCCCCGTCTAGCGTCAAGATGGTTTCTCCCGGCTCAGAACGCCTTGCGCTCAAAAACCGTCCTTCAAGGCTGTCGAGGTCAAAAGCGTGCAAAGGCTGTCCTGTCTCAAGCATCACATAATTGGTGACGTCCGCAACGGCGTTAACGGGCCGCATCCCGGCAAGCATCAATCGCCTTTCCATCCACACAGGCGAATAACCCACGGTTACGTTTTTTACGACTTTGCCCACATACTTGGGGCACAAGTCCGGGTCCGGCAATTCGATTTCAAAATCGTACTCCTTCTTACGCCCCACCGGGGGGCGACTGCCTTTTGGCCCTGACCAATTCCACTCATCCAGAATTTTGGGCAGCTTTAGTCTTGCCCCGGACAAAGCGGCCGCTTCCATAGCCACCCCAAGCATGGACAAACAATGGGAATAGTTCACTGTCAGTTCCAACTCTATTACATAATCATCCAAACCCAGAAGGTCTTGTGCCTTTTTGCCCAGCACCGTACCTTTGGGCAAAATCACAATGTCTTCGTTTGGTCTGTGGGTTTGCCCCTCCAAGATCTCGCTGGAACAAACAACCATGCCTTGAGAGGAAACTCCCGCCAAATCCATGGCTGCAATGACGAGCCCGCCGGGAAGCTTAGCGCCCGGCCTGGCCAAAAGCACCACATTGTCTTTATTTAGTCCCGGGGCGCCGCTTACCACAGTGAAACTATTGGAGCCATCATACAAGATGCCAACTTTTTGATCCGGTCTTTTTGGGTGCGGCCTAACTTCAATCACTTTAGCGGAAACGACGCCGGATAAATCCAGACGGTCGTATTCCATGGATTCAACCTTGAGCCCGGCCATGGTAAACCTTTCGGCCGCTTCCTCTGGATCCCACGGTATTTCAGCGTAATCGTTCAACCATTTCCATACCACTTTCATAAGCGTCTGCCTGCCCTATTCCGAAATCACGCAGGCCTTTTCCCCCTTTGCCAATGTCGCTGTGCTTAAATACCTTTCCATTGGGACAAAAAGCGTTTATCGTTTCCCAAAAGTATCCTCATGTCATCGATACCATATTTCAGCATAGCGGCCCTATCCAGGCCAAATCCAAAAGCAAACCCCGTCACGGATTCGGGATCGTATCCCCCGTTTCTTATGACGTTGGGGTGAACCATCCCTGCCCCCGAAAGCTCCAGCCAACCTGAGTGACCGCACACAGAACACCCTTTGCCATGGCAAAACACGCAAGACACATCGATTTCCACTGACGGTTCGGTAAAAGGAAAATAACTGGGGCGCATGCGTATCTCGGTATCAGAACCAAAAAACTTACGGGCGAAAGCCCCGAATACGCCCCTTAGATGCCGAAATGTTACCCCTTTATCCAAAACTAACCCTTCGACTTGGTGAAACACAGGTGAGTGAGAAGCGTCTGCCGGGTCACGTCTGTACACACGGCCGGGAACCAATAGCCTCACTGGCAAAGCGCCTTTTAGGTCGTGCATGGCCCTAATCTGCCCGGGGGACGTGTGGGTTCGTAAAAGCGTTGATTCAGTGAGATACATAGTATCTTGCATATCTCTGGCGGGATGGCCCGGGGCCAAATTGAGCATTACGAAATTCATCTCATCGGTCTCTGCTTCTCTGCTTTGGTATACTGTAAAACCCATGCCGTAAAATATGTTTTGAACTTCCCTTAAGGATTTGGTAATCGGGTGGAGTCCCCCTATTTCGGGGGTTGGCCCAGGTAGGGTTACATCTAGAGACTCGCTTTGGACCTTGTCCAAAATGGCCCTATTTTCAATATTTTCTCGTTTGGCCGCAAGATGCGTTTCAATCTCCGCCCTTGCGGAGTTAACACTTGCCCCAAAGGACGGCCTCTCCTCTTTAGACAGGGAAGCAATACTTTTTAGCAGCGCGGTAACGGCGCCTTTTTTTCCTAAGAATCTGAGCCTTAAGCTTTCAAGTTCGGGTAAATTCGAAGCATTTTCTATCTCGGTCTTGGCCTCTATCACCAAATCGTCTACGCGACTATGGCTCATGGTTTCCCCAGAAGCCCCCTTTCACGTGGATGAAACAAAATAAGCTTTCATCCCGAAAATGGGACGAAAGCCTTCGCTTCCGCGATACCACCACATTTTGGCCTTAAACACAAGCCCACTCGAACCTTCTTATCGCGAAGGGCACGCCGGGCCTACTTTGTCAGCCCGGTGGCTCCGGAGTGAATTTCGACCGACCATTGGCAGGGAAATCTCAGCACCAGTTCCCTTCTCTGTCCGCCTGTCTCGGTCCACGTTCTCCTTCACAGCCTACACAGAGGTTCCAAGGTAGTGGCGGTAGAGCAAATAAGCTGTTATAGAACCGGTCTTTTCAAACACAGTCCAAAAAGCTTTTGCGAGCTTCATGGCTACCCCCGCCTTCTCAGTTTCTCTTTTGGGTATTATACCATGTTAAAACGCTACCACAAAAACTCGGGTTTAGGGGTCAACAGTCAGCCGCTGCCTTACGGCCTCATAAAGAATAACAGTGGAGGCCGCGGCCACGTTCAATGATTCTATGCCGCCCGGCATGGGGACAGAGATACCTAGAGGCAACAGATTCTCTATATCTTTGGGCAAACCGTGAGCCTCATTGCCCACCACCAAAACCGTGTCTTCATGAAGAGGCCTATCCCAAGGAAACAGGCCGCCTTTGGGTACGGTCTTATATACAGAAGCGCCGGTGTTAAGAAACTGCGCGACATGGTTTTTGCTATCAGGCGCTACAGACACTGGTATGGTAAAAATGGCTCCTGCCGAGGCCCTGACACATTTAGGCGAGAAAGGATCTGTGCCGTCCCCCGCAGCAGAAAAACCCCAAACTCCCGCGCCGGCAGAACTCCTGATGAGAGTGCCAACGTTACCCGGGTCATTAAGGTCACAACCCACAACCCACAAACGCTTTTGCCAAGGGCTTTTCTTAAGCGGGGTCTGGTACTGAAAAGGGAAAGGCAAAACCAAAAGCACACCTTGCGGGGTTTCGGTACCGGACATTTTGGCAAATGTGGAACTGCTCACGGACCGAACCTGTCCTGGCTTTGGGTGCTTCGCCAAAGCTTCATTCACTATTTGGGCCTTACCCCGGTTTAAGAAGTCCTCATCCACGAAAAGCATTTGGAAAACGACATTATGAATTAAGCCTGACAGCACCGAAGAAGGCCCTTCGGCCACAGTCAGGCCTGTTCTTGCCCGTTCTTTTTTATGAGCTAGGCTTTTTACAAACCTCCAAGGGATGTCCAAGCCATTACACGGTTGTGTGGCTTTTTGCCACCGACACAAGGTGAGCAAAAGATTCTTGGTCAGCGATGGCCAAATCGGAAAGCATCTGCCTGTTGATGTTCACCCCGGCTTTTTTCAGCCCGCTTATAAAAGTATTGTAGTTCATGCCATTTATGCGAGCGGCGGCATTTATGCGAGCGATCCACAAGCTGCGAAATTCTCTCTTTTTCTCTCTTCTGTGGCGTCTGGCGTAATGAAGTGCCTTGATTACGGCTTCGTTGGCCATTCGGAAAGATTTGGAACGCTTACCCCAGTACCCTTTGGCAAGCTTAAGTACTTTTTTGTGCCGATGTCTATTAGTAATTCCGGATTTTACCCGAGGCATCTCAAGTTACCTTCTTTCAAGCTTCTTAGTATAGGCCTATTTGTAAGGGATAAGAGCCCGGATTCTCTTTTCCGAGACTTTGTTGATCCCAGAGTCTTTCTTCAACCGCCTTCGGCGCGCGGCATCTTTGCCGGCAAGCCTGTGGCTGTGTCCTGAGTGGTAATGCCGGATCTTCCCTGTACCTGTTACAAAGAAGCGTTTCTTAGCCCCGCTGTGAGATTTCATCTTATTCTTGGGCACAATCAAACATCTCCTTAAACCCCTGTATCTTCTCGTACCACTTTTTCGTTGGCAGACTTGTGAGTTCCTGACTGGGTCTGAGCTTGGGGTTTGGGAGAAAGGATCATTGTCATATTGCGACCCTCAATTTTTGGGGCCCTCTCCACTATGGAAATGTCCTTTACCCATTCAAGTAACCTTTCCAAGACTTTCTGGCCGTTTTCAAGGTGTGCCATTTCTCTGCCCCTAAACATAATAGTGGCTTTGACTTTGTCACCTTCCCCAAGAAACTTTTGGGCCGCCCTGGCTTTAACTGCAAAATCGTGGGAATCTATGGCAGGCCTCATCTTTACTTCTTTTACGTCCTGCACCTTCTGCTTCTTGCGGGCCTCTTTCATGCGCTTTGATTGCTCGTATTTCCACCTGGAATAATCCATGATACGGCATACGGGGGGCCTGGCATGGGCCGCCACCTCAACCAGATCAAGGCCTAAATCACGGGCTAGACGAAGCGCTTCAAAAGTAGGCTTAATCCCAAGCTGTTCTCCGTTTTGGGCCACCAGCCGTACTTCTCTTACCCGAATCGACTCGTTCACTCTTTGGTCCTGGCTAATTGCGTGCCACCTTCCTTCCAAAATAAAGTCGTGGACGGCATTCCACCCGCCCACGACAAAACATAAGCTATGTCATAACCCTGAAAACCATTTTCGGCTACAAGGTGAGAAGCGGATGGCTTCTACTTCGGTTAACACTATACCACAGGCGTCAAAGATTTGGTATTTTTCTCTCGCACCACTTTTTCTACAAACCCATCAAGATCCAACACTCCCACATCCCCTAGAGCCCTGTGCCTCACAGATACGGTTCGGCTTTCTTGTTCTTTAGCGCCCACTATAAGCATGTATGGCACTTTCTGAAGCTGAGCTTGGCGTATTTTGTAACCCATTTTGGCCGGGCCCGCGTCAAGCCCCGCCCGCAGATCGGCCTGCCTGAGACTGCCAAATACTTCCCGGGCATAATCGGCTTGTTTTTCCGAAACGGGTATCACTTGGACTTGAACCGGCGAAAGCCACAGCGGGAAAGCGCCTCCATAGTGCTCCACAAGCCCGGCTATGAACCTTTCCATGCTTCCTAAAACTGTTCTGTGGATCATAACAGGACGGTGGCGCGCCCCATCTTCCCCGATAAAAGCCATATCGAATCTTTCAGGCAAGTTGAAATCTACCTGTATGGTAGGGCCTTGCCACATTCTGCCCAATGCGTCCTTAATCTTCACATCGATAGCCGGCCCGTAAAACTTGGCCTCACCCGGGTCAACTTTGTATTGGATTCCCTTTATATTAAGGGCTTCCTCCAAAGCCTTTTGGGCCAGATCCCAAACATCGTCACTGCCTACATATTTTGATTTGTCTTGCGGATCCCTCAAAGAAAGCATATATTCATACTCTTTGTAGCCGAAGGTCCCCATCATAAACTGAGTGAGTTCCAGAACTCCCACCAGCTCTTCCACCAACTGTTCAGGCGTGACGAAAAGGTGGGCATCGTCTTGGGTGAAACCTCTGACGCGCAACGCGCCATGCAGAACGCCGGACCTTTCGTAACGGTAAACAGTGCCCAATTCGGCGGTTCTTATGGGAAGATCTCGATAACTCCTTATGTCGTTCTTGTACATAAGAATGTGGAATGGGCAATTCATGGGTTTCAGCAAGTAC
>CAYPVF010000076.1:0-1631 GCA_964414105.1 uncultured Eubacteriales bacterium | reverse complement strand
GGGTTTAAGGTAATAAGAAGCATTGTCTATTTCCATGGGAGCATACATGCTGTCCCTATACCAGTCCCAGTGCCCGGAAGTTTTCCAAAGGTCCAATTTGGCTATGTGGGGAGAGTAGACGATGTCATATCCCCTTTTCCGGTGCTCTTTGCGCCAAAAATTCTCAACCTCTTCTCGAACCACACTGCCTTTGGCATGCCAGTATACAAGGCCGGGGCCGCCCTCTTCCTGAAGGCTGAACAAATCAAGCTCTTTTGCCAGCCGCCTGTGGTCACGCCTTTTGATCTCTTCCAACCGTTCCAGGTAGTCTTTTAAGTCATCTTGGTTCACAAAAGCAGTGCCATATATCCTTTGAAGCATGGGGTTTTTTTCATCACCATGCCAATACGCCCCGGCGACACTCAAAAGCTTAAACGCTTTTACATATCCCGTGGATGGTAGGTGGGGCCCCGCGCAAAGGTCAACGAATTCCCCCTGCCTGTACAGGGAAATGCCCTCCCCCGGAGGCAAATCCTCTAACAGTTCCAGCTTATAGGGTTGACCGCTTTGGGCAAAAATCGCCCGGGCATAGTCCCTGTCAACTTCCTCCCTGGTTATTGGCAGGTTTTCCGCGATGATTTTTTTCATCTCTTTTTCGATTTTGTCCAAAGCGTCCGGATCAAAAGCCACCGGCGAATCGAAATCGTAGTAAAACCCGTCCTCAATCGCAGGCCCTATCCCCAATTTCACCCCGGGGTAAATACGCATGACCGCCTGGGCCATAATGTGCGCTGCCGTGTGTCTTAACGCCCATCTGGCGTTAGCGTCGTCGAAACCTGCGGGCTCCACGCAACAGCTTTGGGCTACCGCAGATCTCAGTTCTTCTAAGCCTTGCCCAACCTTAACCATGAGAACATCATTTTTCCACCCGAACGCCTTTTTCACGTCAAGATAGGTGGCGCCCTTAGAAAGGTTACAAACCTCATCCGACCAAGTTACTTTCAGCTCCGAATCTTGTGCCATCCCAAATTCCTCCTTTGACACTCCAGGTAACAAAAAACCCCGCCCTAAGGGGCGAGGTTTCGCGGTTCCACCCTCATCGGTCTTCGAACCCGGACCAAAACATTTTACTATTCGTTCAAGATCCGGCTTAAAGACCCTCACAAAAGCTGTATCGCGCTTTACGCGCCGGCATTGTCGATTCTGCCGGTGGCTCCGAGGTGGTGTTCCCTTGGAACTCGTGGGAAGCTTTCAGCGAGCACTTCCCTCTCTGGAACCGAGTTTTTCGGTACTGTCCTCTTCCGCGCCTAAATTCCTAAGTTTTACGGATTATATCGTGCCAAACTTGGCAAATCAATAGGTAAGGCAGGATAAATGCACATAAGCTACAACTTGTGTTATCCTGCAGTATCCTGCCGATTGAAGGAGGCCGCAAAAGTGACGCAAAACAGCCGCCAAAGCATGGATGATTGGGTAAAACAAATGGCCGAACTGTGCCAACCGGAATCTGTCCACTGGTGTGACGGCAGCATTTCAGAGTATCAGCATCTTATGTCAGAAGCCGTAAAAAGCGGTTCAGCCGTCCCTCTAGAAAAACGCCCGAACTCATTTCTGTTTCGCTCAGATAAAAGCGATGTAGCTAGGATGGAAGA
>CAYPVF010000075.1:0-9719 GCA_964414105.1 uncultured Eubacteriales bacterium | reverse complement strand
GACTCGACGCTACCCTCATCATCATTCTGCGCATTATGGTGACTCTAAACCTTTCAGGGCATTTATCCATGATGGCTGTTTGTATATCAGTAAAGTGCGCTATGTAGAGGCGAAAATGCGGATCGTACGCTTTAAGCTTTCTTGCCAAGTCCACCACTTTGTCTTTGGCCCTTTCGCCTGTAATAGGGTAACTCCAAAAATGGAGCGCCGCCAAGGATACTCCCCTCTTCATGGCCAGATACCCGGCAACGGGGCTGTCTATCCCTCCTGAAAGAAGCAACACACCCTTGCCCGAGGTTCCAATGGGAAGCCCCCCGGGCCCCCTTACACCTTGCCAATAGATGTATGTGCCTTCATCCCGCACCTCCAGTTTTAGGGCAAGGTCGGGCGAATGTACGTCCACAGCCAGTTGTGGGTATTTGTCCAGTATTGCGCCGCCCAAAGCGCCGTTAATTTCGGGGGAAGTAAAAGGAAAACTTTTGTCCTGGCGCCTAGCTTCAACTTTGAAGGAAGCGGGTGCAGTCTTTTCCAGGGCTTCCCCCACCAACGCCAAGGCTTCTTGGGTCATTACATCCATATTTGAAGGCGTTTTGCTGGCCTTGTTTACCTCAACAATTCCCGGCACCTTTGAAAGCCTTTCCAAGGCAGTGTTTACAGGGAAATCGCCTTCGACGAAAAGACGGCCGTATACCCTCTTTACTCTGGCATCGGGCATGTCACTTAGGGCCCGGACCACATGTCGTTTCAGGGCTTTTTCGAATAGGGACCGGTTTGCGCCTTTAAGCCCAAGCTCCCCGTACTTAATCAGAATGACTTTCGATGCTTCCATAGTCTTTTACCTCCCGGGCCGGGCTTTCCATGTTTTTAGTGAGTCAAGCGAGCTCTTTAAGGCGGTAACAGTCGCTTTTACTTCTTCCTCAGTTGTGTAGCGGCTCATGGAAAATCTAACGGAAGAAAGAGCTTCAGCTTGGTTCCCACCCAAAGCCATTATTGTGGCGCTTGGCTTGGTACTTCGCGATGAGCAAGCCGAACCCGTGGACACATAAACCCCTTGTTGTTCCAACGCGTGTAATACAGTCTCTCCTTTATAACCAGGGAAAGAAAAATTGGCTATATAAGGTGATACATTGTGCTCTTCAGGTCCGTGGAGCACGGCTTCAGGGTACACTTGGGTGACGCCGCCTATAAGTTGGGCCCGAAGGCGTGAAACACGTTCCCTAGTTTTTTGAGCGTCGCGCCTCCAAAGATCACAGGCCACCCCGAACCCGACGATTCCGGGAAGGTTTTCAGTGCCCGAACGTAGGCCAAGTTCTTGGCCCCCGCCAAAAGACAAAGGCGTGAGATTAACCCCTTTTCTTACGTATAAGGCTCCTACGCCTTTGGGCCCATGGATTTTGTGGGCGCTCATGGACAACATGTCAATGCCCCATTCTTTGGGGCTAAGCTGGATCTTAGCGAAACCTTGAACCCCATCCACATGAAAGCGGGGCCTGCTTCTGCCCAATTTTACAAGGGCATTGCCTATGCTCTGGCAAGGTTCAATTGTGCCTATTTCGTTTTGAACCTGCATTATGGACACCAAAGCTGTTTCGGGTCTGACAGCTTCCAAAACTTTTTGGGGGTCCACAAAACCTTGTGAGTCGACGCCCAAGAAGGTGACCCGATATCCCTCTTGTTCAAGAAATTTATAGGTCTCCATGACAGAAGGATGCTCAACCGCCGTGCTTACGATGTGATTTCTTTTTTTGCCCAAGGCTCTCAGGGTTCCGAAAATTGCCAAGTTGTTGGCTTCGGTGCCCCCGGATGTAAAGTAGATTTCCCCGGGCGACACGTCGATGATGGCGGCCACAGAAGCTCTGGCCTTTTCCACCATTTGTTGTGCCGAAGAGCCCAAGCGATGTAAAGACGAAGGGTTACCCCATTGGCTTTCCGTTGCGTGGCAAACGGCTTCCACAACTTCGGAGGCGGGTTTGGTGGTAGAAGCGTTATCCATGTAAACCAAGTCGTGATCATTTGTTGGCAACTACCCGCCTCCTGTGTTGCGCGATAAGCGCTGTTAAATCTACAATAAATTTATCATAACCTAAGAGCGAGGGTTATTGTCAGTGGAACCTGGCGCCGAAAAAGATTCATACAGGCGGTTTTTCTATTGGTTGGGCAAGGCCGTTTTTGAGTTTGGACTAATAGAAGACGGCGATGATATCGTTTTGGGTATATCCGGTGGTAAGGACAGTCTTGTTATGTCTTGGGCACTAGCGCTGCTTAAAAAACGTGCCCCCGTGAGCTTTGCCCTTTCTGCTGTAACCATAGATCCCGGCGCCCCACTGGGATTCAGCGAACAGGATACCTGCAAGCTCGCTTCATATTTCCGGGACATAGGCGTACCATACAAAGTGGTTAGTACGAATATTGCCCGTATTTTGGATGTGCATCCCACCACCGACACGGCGTGCTCTTTATGCGCAAACCTGAGAAGGGGTGCTTTGTACAAGGCTGCCAAGGAACAAGGTTCTAACAAAGTGGCCCTAGGGCACCATCTCGACGACGCTATAGAAACTTTCTTCCTCAACATGTTCTATCAGGGAAACCTCAGGTGCTTTCATCCTAAAACGTTTTTGTCCAGGACGGGAGTTTGGTGCATAAGACCTTTGGCATATATTTCTGAAAGCGAAACGAAGACTATAGCCCAAGACCTAAACCTGCCAGTGGTATCTCCTGTATGCCCCCTTGCCGGGAAAACCCGTAGGCAGGACATGAAGTGCCTTTCTAAACGGCTCTCAAAAGACATTCCGGGGTTTAGAAACCAGCTTCGCGGCGTTTTGAAGCGCCTGTGGCTACCCTAAAAGTAAGTTCGATATGCCTTTTTGACCCCTTTTGCGATCTTTTCTTGTAAAAGCGATAAGAAGCGCGTAGCGCATGTCTCGCACCTCTAAAGACAGTTTCCGCACGACTTGATCAAGCCTGAGAAGGTCTGCCCTTTGCGCCGCGATATGAGCGCGCATTTCCCGGCGAAGGTCTAGAAGCATTTCCCTGTAAGATGCTTCCGAAGTTTCGTTGTTGGTAGTGGCTGGAACGGCCAAATCCTCGTCTTCTGCGGTCATTGACGCGCTTTTTAGAAGCAAAGATGTAACTGTATGCAAATTGTCGGCTGCCTCAACTGGTTTGGGTATGGCGGCGGCAGACGCCGTTTCCATGCGGGCTAACACTTCCTCAGGCCAAGTTTTTCTCGTTTTGGCGTGTTCTAAATAAACCCTAATCTTCGAATCTGATGTTCCGCTTTGCCTCTCTTTTGAAATGAAAGCTATAGCGGGAATCAGGTGTTCGGGTACACCGCGCCTATCTTCCAGACCTAGCAGGTCGCCGAAATCTCCACGCAGACTACGCATTTGCCTTACAGTAAGGTTGAGCCTGTCTCCAACATCAGCCCACAGTAAATCATCTTGTTCTTCCGGGTTATTTCCGTCTGGTTCAGGGTTTTCGGAATAGTTGGCTTCGATTGGTGGCTCGCCGCAAAAAGCATTGTTCACAGCAGGTCATCCTTTCGTGTTCCATTATATACCATATTCTTCCTGCGAACCTAGAACCCTTTATAAATACTACATGATACAACCTAAAGGTGAATTATGTTAGACTAACCTTTGGTAACCATGGCTTTTTGAATTTACTATAGGAAGGTGCGTAATCTATATGAGCGATTTGTCGTTACTGTTTAACCCCCGGTCCATGGCAGTAATCGGTGCTTCAAACACACCCGGCAAAATCGGGAATGCGGTAATCCAAAACATCAAATCTAGCGGTTATAAAGGCGAACTATATCCGGTTAACCCCAAAGAAGAAGAAATCATAGGTTTAAAAGCCTATCCGTCAATTACGGCGATAGGAAAACCTGTTGATGTGGCGGTTTTTTGCGTGCCCGCCAAAGCTTCTTTGGCTATCGCGGAAGAGTGCGGCCAGGCAGGCGTTAAGCATCTTATCGTTATCACTGCCGGTTTCAAAGAAATCGGCGGGGAAGGTAAGGTTTTGGAGGAAAACCTCATAAAGATTGCCAAAAAGTACGGTATGAGGGTAACGGGTCCCAACAACTTGGGAGTTATGGATACTCACACACCGTTTAACGCGACTTTCGCGGTGGATTTCCCCAACCAGGGTAACATAGCTTTCATATCCCAAAGCGGCGCCCTTTGTGTTGCCATTTTGGATTGGAGTTTGCAAAGGGGAATCGGTTTCAGCCAATTCGTTAGCGTTGGTAACAAATCTGACCTTAACGAGGCCGACTTCATCGAAGCCGCTTCAGAAGATCCCAACACCAAAGTTATCTGCCTTTACTTAGAAGACGTGGTAGACGGAGACAGATTTATCGAAGCCGCCAGAAGGGCCACCAAGAAGGTTCCGGTTATCGTGCTGAAATCGGGAATTACCGCCGCCGGCGCCGCTGCCGCCTCTTCTCACACAGGCGCATTGGCAGGTTCCAATACCGCCTATGACGCGGCTTTAAGGCATGCCGGTGTTCTAAGGGCATCCACCATGACAGAGCTTTTCGACCTGGCCATCGCTTTCACCACTCAACCTATCCCCCAAGGAAAGAACATAGTGGTGGTTACAAACTCAGGCGGTCCGGGCATCGTAGCTTCAGACGCGGTTGAAACAAACGGGCTTCAAATGGCTCGCTTTACTGAAGAAACCACAGAACAGCTTAGGGAAAGGCTGCCTTCCACCGCAAACATCCATAACCCCGTGGACGTGGTAGGCGACGCCCATGCCGACAGGTACAAGATTGGGTTGGACATTACTTTGGCTGACCCCAAAGTTGATGCGGCCATAGTGCTGTTGAGCCCCACCGCCGTTTTGGATATCAAAGAGGCGGCAAAAATAACCCACGAAGCAGCCAAGGCGTACCCCGATAAGCCCATTGTGGCGTCGTTTATGGGTGGGCTTAAGGTTGAGGTAGGCGTAAATTATTTGAACGAAGTGGGTATTCCCACCTATCCTTTCCCGGAGCCTGCTATCTCCACTTTGCGCGGCATGATCCAATATGGCGAGGTTGTAAGGGAAGTCGCCCAAGGCAAAGCTTGGACTTTCCAGGATGTCCAAAAAGATCAGGTAAAGGCCATATTTGACAAGGTTCGCTCCGACGGCCGCGACCTGCTTTTGGGCCCCGAAGCTGCCGAAGTAGCCGAGCTTTATAAGATACCCGCAGCCCCTTCAAAGCTTGCCACTGCGCCCAGAGAAGCGGCGGAGATAGCGGAAGCGCTTGGCTACCCGGTTGTTATGAAAATAGCTTCGCCTGACATCATGCACAAAACAGACGTTGGCGGGGTAAAAGTTAACCTTCGCACCAACGAAGATGTTGAACGGGCTTTTACTTCCATCATGGAAAACTCCAAGAAAGCTGAACCTGATGCCAAGATCTACGGAGTTGAAGTTCAAAAGATGATGCCTCCCGGTGACGAAGTCATTATTGGCATGACCAAAGATCCCACGTTTGGGCCAATGATCGCTTTCGGTTCGGGCGGAATTTTGGTTAATCTTCTTCAAGATGCTTCCTTCCGTTTGGCCAAAGGGCTTTCCAGGAACGAAGTTGAGGCCATGATAAAAGAAACCAAGGCATACACCTTGTTAAAGGGTTTCCGTGGGGCAGCAGCCGACGATATTCCGGCTTTGGAAGAAGCTGTGGGAAGGGTCGCTCAGCTTTGCATAGATTTCCCGGAAATCGTGGAATTGGATATTAACCCCGTATTTGCGTACGAAAAAGGCTTGTCGGCCCTAGACGTAAAGATAAGGATCAACAAAGCCTAGTGAAAAGATAATAGAAAGCCCGGTAGATGCCTTTTACTTAACGGCTTCTACCGGGCTTAACCTTAGGAAAACGTCATCAAGTGCGTGGCCCTACTATAAGCTTTATAGCCGTGCGTTCCTGTCCTTCGATAATAATGTCGGTGAAGGCTGGCACGCACACAAGATCTATACCGCTCGGCGCCACAAAGCCCCTTGCGATGGCCACCGCTTTTATGGCTTGATTGACAGCTCCTGCGCCTATACCTTGAATCTCAGCGTATCCTCGTTCGCGGATAACACCAGCGAGTGCTCCGGCCACTGCGTTGGGGTTTGACCTTGAGGACACTTTCAGCACCTCTACCGAATTCACTTCCCGGCGGTCTACGTTCATTACTCCCACTATTATCCCCCCGCTATGTAGCATGACAAAATCGCGACAACTTGCTGTGCCGTCTTGCCAGTTCCTCCCTATTCTACTGGCATACACCAAATTTGGCAATTACCAATTCGGAGGGTCTTGCGAAAACGGGCAGTCACTCTTTGATCAGAATCCGCTCAACCGCCCTGGACACTCCTGATGCCATAATCTCGCAAAATACCGCGTTTAACTGGCATTTTCCTTTCGCAGGTTCGTGTCTTACAGGTAGCTGGGTCAAGAAATGCTTAAGAATTGTTTCTCGCTTGACCCCAATTACACCTTCTAAGGGTCCGGTCATTCCGGCGTCAGAAATGTAAGCGGTTCCGTTGGGGAGGATGGTATCATCAGCAGTTTGAACGTGGGTGTGAGTTCCAAAAAGGGCGCTTACACGCCCATCAACGTACCAGCCTGCGGCTATTTTTTCGGAAGTCGCCTCGCCGTGAAAATCGACCATTATGATAGGGGTAGTTTGACGGAGCCTGGCGATTTCCGCGTCAAGAGTTCTAAAAGGACAGTCGAAGTTTTGAGGTGAAAACACTCTTCCGCAAACGTTAACAACACCTACAAGCTGGCCCGTGCGGGATTGAAAAACGCCGGATCCTTTTCCCGGTACACCCGGAGGGTAGTTTGCGGGCCGAAGTATGTTTTTGTAGGAATCGATAAACGTTAAAATTTCTTTTTTGTCCCAAATGTGATTTCCTGAAGTCAAAACGTCGGCGCCGGCGGCGAAAAGCTCTTGAGCCACCGAAAGGGTTAAACCGTTTCCCCCTGCGGCATTTTCGCCGTTAACGACGACAAAATCCGCGTCATACTTTTGAATTAGGGTGGGCAGATGAAAAGACAGAAACTGTCTGCCCGGCGATGCGACCACGTCGCCTACGAACATAAGTCTCACGGTATCACCGTCATTGTCACTTATCAAAAACTAGAACCCTTTCCCCTTCGCGAAGAGCCACAAGCTTTCGGGGGCTTTCAATGGCCCGCACTCTATCCAGCATTTCTTGAAGGAACAGCCTTGCGGACACAGTGTATTCTTCGCCTTCCGAAAATTCGTCTGAACCGTCGCCTGAAAGCACTATTTTGGTGTTGTCCCTGACAAGGTCCACAGTGAGGTTCAATTCACCTGGGGTAAGGCTTAAAACATCTCGTTCTACCTGGAAACAGTAAAAACGCTCCATGGTTTCCCAGTGGGCTTTTACGAATTCAGCCTGGCGGTCCACTAGCATCTGATAAACCTCTACAGAATCTTTGTACGTTTGGATCAGTTGATTACGAACCGCCTTTTTCAACGGCCCCCTGCACAGGAATACAATTGCTAGGGTTTTATTGGTAGGGTCAAAAGTAGCCCTGGACACTTCCGGATATGCCACAAGAAGAGTCGCCAAGACTTCTACGTCCCTTCTCGTGGCCTCCTCTTTTGATCGATCGGACCTTGGCATAGGCTTCTTCTCCTCCATGCTACTTGGCGTAACCTACTGCCCGGGTCTCCCTAATGACTGTAACCTTAACTTGTCCCGGGTATTCAATGTCTTTTTCGATCTTTTTCACGATGTCCCTGGATAGCCTTACGGCACCAAGGTCGTCGATTCTTTCCGGTTTGACCATAATGCGAATTTCTCGGCCTGCTTGTATGGCGTAGGATTTTTCAACGCCTTCAAAAGAATTGGCTATGCCTTCTAGTTTTTCAAGCCTTTTCAGATACATTTCCAGAGTTTCGCGTCTGGCTCCCGGGCGAGCCGCTGAAATAGCGTCCGCCGCCGCCACCAAAAACGCTTCCACCGTTTCAGGTTCTACGTCTTGATGGTGCGCTTCCATGCCTTTTATTACATCCTGCGATTCCCGGTAACGCTTCAATAGGTTCACGCCTATAGTAACGTGGGAGCCTTCGACTTCGTGGTCTACGGCTTTGCCGATGTCGTGCAAAAGCCCCGCCCTACGGGCCGTGGCTACATCGGCCCCCAGCTCGCTTGCCATGCTGGCCGCAAGCGACGCCACTTCTACCGAGTGCTTCAGGACACTTTGGCCGTAGCTAGTCCTGTACTTCAGCCTGCCCAAAAGCTTTATAAGTTCAGGGTGCAATCCGTGCACTCCCAGATTGAGGGCAGCTTGCTCGCCCTCTTGTTTTATGATGTTGTCTACATCTTTTTGGGCTTTTTCCACCATTTCTTCTATGCGGGCAGGGTGTATTCTGCCGTCTGACACCAGTCTTTCCAAAGCCAAACGGGCGACCTCTCTCCGGACCGGGTCGAAGCCGGACAAAATCACGGCCTCAGGCGTGTCGTCAATAATCAGATCGATTCCTGTAAGGGTCTCTAAAGCCCTGATATTTCTGCCTTCCCTGCCGATAATGCGCCCTTTCATCTCGTCGCTTGGCAGCTCTACCACAGATACTGTGGTTTCAGCGACATGGTCAGCGGCACATTTTTGAATGGCTAAGCTAATAATATTTTTTGCCCTACGCTCGGCCTCTTCCTTGGCAGTCGTTTCAGCGTCCCTTACTATGCGGGCAGTTTCGTCTTTTAGATCGTCTTTAACCTCAGACAGTATCCTTTGGCCCGCTTCGTCTCTTGTAAACCCGGAAATGCGTTCTAATTCTTGTATGGCTTGTTCTTTCAAGACCTCAAGATGCCGGTTTTTATCCGCCAACCCTTTTTCTTGTTTGGATATCCCGTCTTCTCTTTGGCTTAAGGAATCTTGTCGACGATCCAAAGATTCCTCTTTATTTATCAAACGTCTTTCAGTGCGCTGTAGATCTTGCCGTCTTTCTTTAACTTCTTTTTCCACATTGTCCCTAAGCTTTTGAACTTCGTCTCTGGCCTCAAGCAAAATTTCCCGCTTTTGTGTATCCACAGCCTTGGAAGCTTCCTGTAAAACACGTTTAGCTTCCATTTCGGCCGAACCTATTTTTGCTTCACCCAAAGCGCGGCGGACAAAATATCCTCCGCCTACTCCCAAAAGAAGGGCAACTGCAGGTATGAGCCAATCCACCAAAGTCACCTCCCAATCAAAACAAAGAAAAGCCGGAGCAAAGCCCGGCTACAATCTGGCGGGATACGTCTTAAGGCTGCACAAATATGAAGGCGGCGGACAAAACAGAAACTAAGCCCTAAAAACCACTTCTAGAGCAAATATCACGCCTTCCATAACGAACCTCACGTATATCATTCATCCCTAATTATTGTCATAATAACGCCAGAAATAGACCCAGGCTCACTCCAAAGTGTCTTGCGATATGCGGTCTAAAGCCGAACGAACAGCTTCCCCGCTAAAGCCGCGTCTCCACAGCCATCTCGCAAGACGCTCGCGTTCTTTATCTTTCAATGAACTCCATGCTTTGCCGTTTAGGCGTTTGGCCAATGCTTTTTCGGCTAGGTCATCTTCTTTCAAATCGCCGAAAACGTGAAAAATGGCCTCGTCTGAAACATTTTTGTCAAAACTTCGTTTGTAAAGCTCGTGGAAGGCACGAAGCCTTCCTATAGGACACTCATCGAGATGGTATTTCAAAATATCTTTGGCAAAATCTAAA
>CAYPVF010000074.1:0-9727 GCA_964414105.1 uncultured Eubacteriales bacterium | reverse complement strand
CCCCATCGTTGGAGCAGGGACAGCAGCGGTGTTGGCCGCAGACAATATTAAGGATGCCACGGACACTATTGCCTTTGCGACGGGCAAAACCGGAGACGCCTTGGCTGGGCTAGAAGATAGTTTCAGAAACGTTTTGGGCAAGGTGGACGAGGGCGCTACCGAGGTGGCCAAGGTTTTGGCCCAGTTGCATGTATCCACGGATGCCACAGGCAAGGCCCTTGAGGACTTAACGACACGGACCCTGTTATATGCAAAAGTCAACAAGGTGGATGCCAGCGATTCCGCTAGAACTCTTGGTCGATTGATGAACGCCCTAGAACTGGATGTAGCCGAACTGCCTTTGGCCATGGACAAACTCACCAAGGCAGCGCAGCTGAGCGGTATTGGCGTCAACGAACTGGCCAGTTATGTAATCGAAGCGGGCCCGGCCTTTGAAGAAATGGGTTTTAACCTTGATCGTGCAATCGGGCTCTTCGCGGAATTCTACAAGGCCGGGGCAAACCCGGCTGAGGTCCTGTCTTCGCTCAATATCGTGCTAAACAGAATGGCTGCGGACGGCTCCCAAAACGCAGAGGAGGCATTCAACAGCCTTCTAGCAGAGATAAAGGCCGCCCCGGACATTTTAAGTGCGACGCTAATTGCCAGTGAAGCCTTTGGAGCGCGTGTTGGTGCCAAGGTCGCCGAAGACATCCGCGCAGGCCGTTTCGAAGTTGACGAGTGGGTTACCGCTCTACAGGGCGCGGAAGGGACCCTCGTCAAGACAGCGGAAGGTACGGGCAAATTCTCTGAAGACTTGGCTGTGCTCAAGAACCAAACGATTCTGGCTGTCGAGCCACTGGGAAAATCCCTAGTAGGTGCGCTTTCCAAGGCTCTGGAAGCCGCTAAGCCTTTACTGGACGTTATTAAGCGCGCAGCGGATGCTTTCGCCAATTTGTCCCCCAAGACGCAGGAATCAATCATCAAGATGGTTGGGCTGACGGCAGCGATGGGGCCCGCGCTTACCATTGGCGGAAAGTTGATTGGTGGAGTTGGATCCGGCATTAAGTGGTTTGGCAAATTACAAGGCGTGTTGAGCACAACCACGGCTGCCACTGCTGCCGGTACTACTGCAACGGCTGGTTTAACTAGTGGTATAGGCGCGACAGGGCTAGCCGCCAAAGCAGGTGCTGCCTTGCTAAACCCATGGACACTCGGCATTGGGGCAGCGGTAGGGGCAGGAGTGCTGCTTTATAAACACCTTAAAGAAGAAGCTATACCGACAGTTAACTTGTTTGGTGAAGAGACTTCCAAAGCCACGAAAGAGGCTGTGGGCAGTTTTTTGGATATGAGTGATAAAACCACCGTATTGCTGAACGAACTAAGTTGGACAGGGCAGGTCGTCACAAAAGACATGGCAGGTGCTATTGTTGGCAACTATTCGGACATGGCACGTCAAGTAGAATCGGGTCTTGACAATCACTACAAAGAATCCATATCCAAGATGCAGGCATTCTTTGCCGAAAGCCAAGGAATCACAGAAGAAGAACAGGCGGACATTCTGGCCAAAATGGAACAACACCACGAAGATCAGCGCACATCTGTGGCAGAAAAAGAAGCACGGATAAAAGAAATCATGGAGCAGGCGTCAGCAGAAAAAAGGGCGCTAACCAAAGACGAGCAAAAAGAAATCGCGGACATCCAGGAGGAAATGAAGACTACCGCTGTAAAGACTTTGTCGGAAACAGAAGTAGAATCCAAGCTAATCCTGGAACGCATGCGAGAGCAGGCCAGTGATATAACTGCTCGCCAGGCTGCAGAAGTTGTCAAAAACAGCGCCGAGCAAAGAGACAAAGCCATTGCCGCCGCGGAAGAACAGTACGACGAGGTTATACGCACCGTTATTCGCCAGCGCGACGAGGCGGGCATCATCAGTGCAGAGCAAGCTGACACTTTAATTGCGGAGGCCAAACGTCAGAGGGATGAAGCGGTTGTCGCTGCCAAGGACATGCACGGGCAGGTGGTAGCAGAAGCGCAGCTACAGGCTGAGGAGCACATCAAAGAAATTGATTGGGAAACTGGGGAAATCAAAACCAAGTGGCAGACCCTGAAGGCTTGGTTCGAAGATAATCCAATAGTTCGTTGGATAAAGACATTATCCGCCGGCGAGAATAGCGCGGTCATTGGAACCGGCTCGGTACCAACACCTTTAGCGTCCGGCACAAGTTACTTTCCCGGTGGGTTTGCCTGGGTTGGTGAGCAGGGTCCTGAACTCATTGAGTTGCCCCGCGGAAGCAAGGTTTACACGGCGCAAGATTCGGAGCGTATGGCGTCGCAACTTGGAGCCGGCATTACTCAGAATATCACCATAAATAGCCCAAGCCCGATGACACCGTCTGAAATCGCCAGGCAGACAAAACTCGCGAGTCAGCAGTTGGCCATAGAATGGGGGCTGAGGTAGATGAGGCAGATCACATACACCAACAAGCGCGGAGAGTCCGTTGTTTTTGGCGATGTGGCACCATATATCCTCAGGAAAATAGATGGCACCGGCGGGGCCCCCGCAAACCTGCAAACTCAAAAAGCCCCCTTTCAAGATGGGGTAACGCATCTGGGAACCTTGCTCGAGCCGCGGGCGATCACGCTTGAAGTTATGCTTTTGGCCGAGGGCGCCGAAGCCATGCAAGGATTGAGATCTCGCTTGGCGCGAGTGATGAACTCCAAGGTTGGCCCCGGAGTTTTGCGTTGTCGATATGGAGGCCATGAACGGGAGATAGAAGCCATCCCCGACCTTGCGCCAGTTTGGGCACAGGCGGGGGACTTTGAGGATACCATGCAGCCCGGGCTGATTAGTGTGTTGTGTCCTTCACCGTTTTGGTTGGATATTGCTAAGGAATCCAGTGAAATAGTCACATGGATTGGCGGAATGACTTTCCCTTGGCGGCTGCCGTCCAAGTTTGCTCAAAAAGGACCGTCAATCGTCAACATCATCAACAGGGGTGATGTCGAAACGCCAGTTAGAATCGAATTTAAGGGGCCGGCAACCAATCCCAAAATCACGAAACGGGATACCGGCGAGTACATGCAGGTCATCCGAGAGCTTGTACCAGGCGATGTGCTTATCGTAACCACCGACTTCGGGGCTAAACGCGTGGAGATCAACGGGCAAAACGCCTTTAATTATATCGATTTGGGGTCCACCTTTTGGCAGCTAGACGTGGGTGATAACGTGATTGAATACTCAAGTGATGATCCGGTAGAACCGGCAGCGGTATCCATCGCTTATCGTAATCGATACGTGGGCGTATAGGAGGTGGTGGAATGGCAGAACATTTCAGGTTTTTCAACAGCACAGAAAATGACGTGCGAGAATATTTAGCGGCAGAGTTTGCCGAGTACTTTAGCCGCTTTTTGAGTGACGGGCTATATACCGAAAACGGCCAGGCTGGGTTTAGGGTTATACCCGGTACTGGGTTAACGGTGCAGGTAGCCGCTGGCTATGCTTTTGTGAGGGGGTACATGTATCACAACGATGCTCCCTTGGAACTAAGCCTGGAATCGTCCGATAGCGTGCTAAAGCGGATGGACCGGGTGGTGCTCAGGTTTGATGAGGTCGGCCGCGAGATAAGGCTTGTAGTAAAAACAGGCACGTTTGCGAGCTCGCCGGTAGCCCCGGCGCTGGAAGAGACGGCCACCATAAAGGAATTAGGTCTAGCCCAGGTGCTAGCAGGCGCAGGAGCCACCAGTATAACCACAGGCAACATTACAGACGAGAGGCTAACCAGCGCATGCGGACTTGTATCGTCCATAATCACTATCCCGGCCCAGGAGATGTGGGACGTGTGGAACGGGGCATTGGACGATATACAGGCCGCTTGGGACCAACAAAGCGATGACATTGATACCGATTGGGATGTGCTCAAGGGCGCATGGCAATCCTGGTTTCAGAACGTCCAAAACGACTTGGGCGTCCGGGTCATGGTTGGCGAGGCTGAACCACCGGGGCTGCAGACCGGCGACTTATGGCTCAAGGTGGTGTAGCAATGCACCCAGTAAGGATAATTGATACAGAGGTTAACCTCATCGCCGAAATCGACGACTACGAAAGCCTAATTTGGACCAGGCGCTGGCACAAACCCGGAAACTTTGAGCTGCACATCGACGCTAGAAAGCAGCATGTTGGGGAACTGCAGAAAGGCCGCCTGCTACTTGCAGGGGACAAGACGGGCATCATCCTACACCGGGAGCTGAAACAGGGCGCGCAAGGCGAAGAACAAGTCCTTGTTAAGGGTGCCTCTCTGGCGTCTGTTTTGGGACGAAGAATTACCGTGCCGCCGACGGGTTTCGGCTATGACCGGGTAAATGATTTCGCGGAAACAATCATGAAGGGCTATGTGGTCCGAAATTGCGTAATTCCTACGGACACGCGGCGGGAGATCCCTAGTCTTGCGGTTGCGGATGACCAGGAGCGCGGGGCCAAGACTGTGTACCAGACCCGATACAAGGACTTGGCTGAAGAGCTCGAAAAGTTGTCTCTCATCTCGGGCTTGGGCTGGGATGTGACTTTGGATTGGGTGTCTAAGTGCTGGGTATTTGACGTCCTTGAAGGCCGTGACCTCATCGAAGGGCAAACCGCCAATCCACCTGTTATATTTTCGGCAGACTTTGACGCTATAGAATCCCAAACCTTTATCGATAGCGATGTAGGCCACAAAAACGCCGCTTATGTCGGTGGACAAGGCGAGGGTGCTGACCGTGAAATTGTGGAGGTAGGCGGTACGCTTACCGGCTTGAACCGCTTGGAAGTCTTTATCGATGCCAGAGACATTGAGGATGGAGCGGATTTATCAGGGCGCGGCGGACAGAAACTTGCGGAGTACCCCCGATTACTGACATTTGATACTGAGATCCTTACCCAGGGGCCATACGGCTATGGCGAGGATTGGGATCTAGGCGACATTGTGACAGTGCAAAACCGCAAGTGGGGCGTCACGCTTGATAGCCGAGTGACTGAGGTTACGGAGGTGTATGAGCCTGGTGGGTTTAGACTGTCAGCCACTTTTGGTAGCAGCATTCCGACTCTGCCTGAAAAACTTAAACAAGAGATGGATCAGCCACTTGTTGAAAGACCGGAGATCACGGCGGGAGAGCAGGGGCCGCCAGGGCAAGACGGAGCGCCGGGCACAGATGGTCTCGACGGGATTAATGGCCAGAACGGTGCTGACGGAATCGGACTTGAGTACGACTGGCAGAGCACAAGCCTCGGGGTTAAACGAGAAGATGAGGCGGCTTACTCATATGCCGACCTACGGGGGCCCCAAGGGCTTAAGGGTGACAAGGGCGATACCGGAGCCCAGGGTATGCAAGGCGAGCAGGGTGAGCAGGGAATTCAAGGGGAACGTGGCCTAAAAGGTGACAAAGGAGACCCTGGCCAGACTGGCGCACAAGGAGAGAAGGGAGATACAGGCGACCAGGGGCTCCAAGGCCCCCCCGGTGATAAGGGTGAAAAGGGTGACCCAGGCAATGATGGCTACACTCCCGTAAAGGGAGTTGACTATTTTGATGGTACTAAAGGCGATAAGGGCGACAAAGGGGATCAGGGCATCCAAGGCCAACAAGGCGTCCCAGGAACCAAGGGGGACACGGGGGCTAAAGGTGATACTGGAGTCGCTGGCGATACATGGAAACCTGCTGTCAGCACGGCAGGCGATTTAACCTGGGCAAAAGATAGCGGCTCTACAACTCCCGCCGCGCGAAATATCAAAGGCCCGAAGGGTGACACTGGTGCGCAGGGTGCAAAGGGTGATACCGGAGCTGCAGGAATGAAAGGTGACCCGGGCGATACCTGGCGACCCGCCGTTGACGCTAACGGCAATTTGTCATGGACGAAAAACAGCGGCAGTACGCCACCCGGCTTACAAAACATAAAGGGTCCCAAAGGCGATACTGGCCAGCAGGGCATACAAGGTCAGACCGGGGCTAAGGGTGATAAAGGCGACACCGGGACAAAAGGCGATCCCGGCAACACCTGGAGGCCTACAGTAGCCACTAATGGCGACTTGTCCTGGGCGATTAATAGCGGTACCACGCAACCGACAACCGTAAACATCAAAGGCCCAAAAGGAGATCCCGGTAGTGCCGCTGATGCTATGCAGATAGCAGTAGGTACAACGGAGCCTGCCGGGCTCAAGACAGGCGATTGGTGGTACAAGGAGGTATAACATGGCTGAGAAAAACATTCTTATGCAGCGAAAAACTGCTACTGGTTACGATACGTATTACCCCAAAACGAAAGTGGCGAACGTGGAAGGGGCAGCGAAGGCTTCGGATCTGGATGCCAAAATGCATGCTACTACGGGGCATAAGCACGATGGGACGGCGGGGAATGGGCCTGTGTTGGACAGCATCATGCTAGCACATGATGCGCCTTTTGCTGGTACAGCTTTGACGTTTAATAAAACCCAGAATAATGGTGCGTGGAAGTCCGTAGGCCCAAGCGGCGCCGGGGCCGACATATCATGGCCAGAACTAAACGACGTGCCGCCTGACGCCCGCGGGATTTTGCTAGGCATAGTGTTGGTCCAAAGTCACAGCGCAACAAGCAACTCTGCGAGTTCCGAGGTGTGTCTGAGAAAACTGGGTTCCGCGGTTACACCTGCAGCGCGATCCCTATCAGTGTATACTTGGACCTCATCTGGCTCCAACAGAGCAAGCTATGTCGTGCCCCTAGCGCTTGTTCAGCGCAAATTTGAATTCGCTTGGTATCCGGCCATGAGCTATATCGACACGGCAACAGTAAGTTTTTACTGTATAGGATGGTTTTAGCACGACTGTAGTAATTATGAGCTGTCCTAGCTAGGTTACAGCAAACGCACCTCGAAAGGGGTGTTTTTATTTAGGGAGGGGATGCCATGTCGTTTGACGACACAAAAAATCACTGGGCGGAAGAATCCATAAAAAGGGCGGCTGAACTTGGTCTTTTGGCCGGATACGAGGACGGCAGTTTCAAGCCTGAACAGCCCATTACAAGGGCGGAAACGGCTACTATCGCTATGAGATTGTACGATCGGACAAAAGAATCCTTCGAAGATTTGATTGCGCGAGCAGAACCCGCCGTGCTGACAGTATCAAACCTAAGTACCGGGGCCATCGGCTCAGGAACATCTATTGGGCGCGGCTTCGTGCTTACCAACGCACATGTAGTACTGGACGACCAAGGCAAAACTACTTGGCATTACGGTGTTCGGTGGGACTCATGGAGTTATGACGAAACAGCGAACTTGAAATATGCCGAGGGACCGTGCGTCTTCGTGGCGCCAGAGGTCGATCTGGCCATAATTCGTGTTGATATTGGTCCTGGGCGTGACGCCATGCCAGTGTTAGTGCTTGGTGACGCAGGGCTAGTTCGCAGGGGAATGCCATGCGCTGTAATAGGGTCCCCGGTAGGCCTTGCAGGCACAGTGACATCCGGCATTGTCTCCTATGTCGGCCGCAAGTTGTCATACGAGGTGGCGCCGGGGGTTAAGGCATCGTTTGCCGATTTGATCCAGACTGACGCACCAATAAACCCCGGCAACTCCGGCGGCGCCTTGGTAAACCGCAAAGGGGAACTTATCGGTGTGCCGTCAGTGAAACTGTCTGAGGTAGGTATTGAAGGATTGGGCTTTGCAATTGGGCTTGAGACAATCAGGCAAGTTGTGACAAATGCAGACAAGTCAGGGGCGTTAGCCGTAGCCTATCGCAAAGATCTGGTGGCTGCCCTTTCGAGCTACAGGGTTGCGCTCGCATAATCGGCAAGGAGGCGGTGCTATTGGCTGAGATACTAGAGACACGGGTCAACAATCTGCAAGAGAAAATTGGCAGACATGACGAAAGAATAGACTCGCTCGAAAAATCGCGGGACAAAACCGACAAGACTTTGGAAAGCATTAACAAGGAGTTGAAAAGCCTTCGCGTAGACTATGCCAATAGACCCACATGGCTTGTAACCACGTTGCTCAGTATACTCACCACCCTTGTGGGCGCCATGACTGTCTATATAGTGACGCACATTGGGGGGTGAGTTGCTTGAGTAGCATACGAATCCTAACCCCCAGAGGCATTGAACTCGGGGGTGTTTTGATTGAGGGGCGTACTTATGCTAGGGTCCGGGATGTCGCGGAGGCCCTGGGGTACCGGGTTACATGGCAGCCGCCCGGCACCGTGCTAATCGAGAAGCGTTTATACGGCGTCACAGGAATCACCGATTTACGGCTACCCAGTAAGGCCCCGGCGGCGCTTTTGGACAAGTATTTGGCAGGTACACCGCTTGCGGAGCTAGGCGCGGATTTCTTATCCGCAGGAGATAAGTGGGGGGTAAATGCCGTCTTCGCCTGTGCGGTTGCTTGTCATGAGTCAGACTTCGGGCGGTCTAAGATAGCGCAAGACAAACGCAATCTTTTCGGCTTCATGGCTTACGACAGTGACCCTTATGGCAGCGCTAGGTCATACGGCTCCTACCGTGCGAGCATTGAGGATTTCTGCCGGTTGGTTTCAAGGGAATATCTGAACCCCGGCGGCCTGTACTACAACGGGCCATCCGTCAGCGGCGTGCGGGTAAGGTACGCAACAGACCCAGAGTGGGGCGCTAAGGTTCTAAAACACTGCCAGGTGATCCTGGCGAAAGGAGAGTGATGGTATGCTGGAAGACATCATCATGATCGGCATTGTTATGGCGCTGGTCGAGTTAATCAAACATCTCTTGCGTCGCATACTTGATGGGGAGGTCGTTACTCAGTTGTTGCCCCTTATCGTCCTGCTCTTGGCGGGTGGGCTTAATGTAGCCAATGCGCTGGTCTTTGACCCGGAAACGCCCGTCAAGGTTGCATTGGCACAAGGTTTGACGTTAGGCGCCACAGCAGGCGGCGTGTATTCGTTGGGCAAAGCGGCCTTGGGCAAATCGTAACGGGCTACACCAGACAGACGATGCGGCCAGAGGATGGTCGCTTTTATCTTTGTACGAACCCCCCGGTCGAAAGGCCGGGGGGTTTTTGTTTTTGCCAATTGAAGGAATAGGTGAAAATCGCGTCGTAACTACACTTTGTGGGCCCGTAGCTCAAGAGGATGGAGCAAGCGTCTGTCGAATGCTTGGCTGTGGGTTCGAGTCCCACCGGGCCCACCACCGGATGGAATTTGAGGTTGAAATTCGCAAAAAGGATACCTTGGAGGACCTGCCCAGGAGGGTACCGGTGGGAAGCGGTTCAGGCAAAGACAGACAACCGCTTCCGAAAGTAATTTTATGGGCTACAGGATTTATTGTTATATTTCGAGTATACTGGTAGTGACAGACGCTTGCTCATAGAGCTGCGGGCCCGGGGAAACCCGGGTCATTTCATTTGTGGCCATAAAAACCCCTGGGTGATAAGCCCGGGGGCTCTTTGATTTTGTGGGTGGTGGAAGGCAAACGCGTGCGATAAGCGAATGTAAGCCTTAGACGAATGATTGGTGAAGGAGTGCGTATCAATGGCTACAATGGATCCTTTCTTGGGGCCATCTCGGAAACATTTTATTTGGATATATGGGGCGGAAATCGCTTATCGCGCAAAATGCGCTCTGCAGGCTCTTAATGAGTACAAACTCAAGAGTGATGGTTCCGGAGTTGACAACCAGACAATTTTCACTTCTGCAATTGAAGCAGTTACCCATGCTATGGCGATTTGGAGACTCCTTGATAGTAGTACTGCACTAGACAAAACCCGTGCAAAAGCAAGGG
>CAYPVF010000073.1:0-9773 GCA_964414105.1 uncultured Eubacteriales bacterium | reverse complement strand
GTCACCCTATAAGAATTGCCATTGAAAGAAGCGGCTCCACTTTGGATTTCGACGTAACCCCCATAGATGTAGGTGGTGTCGGCGTAATCGGCGTTCGGCCCGAAGCCGTGATGGTACGCATCGGCTTTTTGAGAGGTTTAGCAGAAGGCTTGAAAGAGACGTTTTTGGTGAGCGCGGCTTGGATAAAAGGCATTTTTGGAATGATAGTGGGTAGCGTGCCCGCGGATGTCACCGGTCCCATAGGAATGACCCAGCTCATAGGGGAAGCCGCCCGCCTTGGAATAGGTCAGCTTCTTTACCTTGCGGGCATTTTCTCGGCCAATCTGGCGTTATTCAACTTGCTGCCCTTTCCGGCGCTTGACGGTAGCAGGCTTGTGTTCAGTGCCGTTGAGGCTGTGAGGGGCAAGCCCATTGATCCCGAAAAAGAAGGTTTCGTTCACTTTTTGGGTTTCTTTTTGCTCATAGCTTTGTTTGTTTTCGTGACGTATAAGGATTTGATTCGCCTAGTCAGGTAGTGTTCTAAGGAGCGTATGTACACAATGGACGCAACAGATTTAATACTTAAGAAACGGGTAACAAGGGCCGTCAATTGCGGTCAAGTAACCATTGGCGCCGGGAATCCTATATCCGTACAAACCATGACCAATACCGATACCAGAGATGTAGACGCTACATCAAAACAGATCCAAGAATGTGTCCTGGAAGGCGCAGATATAGTTAGAGTAGCCGTTTTAGATCAGGATGCCGCCAAAGCCATTTCAGCCATAAAGAAAAAGACTTCCTGCCCTTTGGTCGCCGACATTCATTTTGACTACAGGCTGGCCCTTCTGTCTTTGGAACACGGCGCCGATAAAGTGAGAGTAAACCCAGGCAATATCGGGGGCCCGGAACGACTTCTGGAAGTCGCCAAAAGCGCCGATAGAGTGGGCGCGTCTATTCGGATAGGCATAAACGGCGGTTCTTTGGAAAAAGACATACTGGACAGTTATGGCAGCCCCTGCCCTGAAGCTTTAGTTGAAAGCGCCCGTAGGTGCCTGGATTTTCTTGCACAACACGGGTTTCAAAATGTTGTAGTGTCATTGAAATCTTCTGATGTGACGAATACCTTAAAAGCTTACGCGCTATTGGCGCCTAAAACCGACGCTCCTTTCCACATAGGCATAACAGAAGCCGGACCGGGTCTTGGGGGCATTGTAAAATCCTCGACGGGCATCGGCGCATTACTGGCGTTGGGATTGGGCGATACCTTAAGGGTTTCCTTGACAGAGCCTCCCGTAGAAGAAGTAAAAGTGGGAAAACACATTTTGCAGGCTTTGGGAAAAAGACGCTTTGGGCCCGATATTATTTCTTGCCCTACCTGCGGGCGTACCCAGGTAAACCTGGACAGTATTGTTCGCCAAGTCGCCAATGAGCTTTCGGGCCTCAGTGTGCCCATTAAGATAGCCATTATGGGATGCCCAGTTAATGGGCCGGGGGAAGCAAAAGAAGCCGATGTGGGGATAGCCTGCGGAAGACAGGGCGGTATTTTATTCTCCCACGGAAAAATATTAAAAACTGTCAAACAAGATGAAATGGTGAAAGCGCTTTTGGAGCTAGTCCAACACGAAGTCAGCTGTTTGGCCGATAGAGGCCAAAAACATGGATAACATCCGAATTGAACCTGCCGACACACTTAGCGTCGGGGACATCGTGGACATGCCTGGCGTGCCCGGTGGGGAGCTTTTGAAGTACCTGTCTGTAAAATCCATAAATATCGACCCGGAAAAAGCTTTATGGGAAATAGATTTGGATGTGTTGGATGCAAAAAGATGGGCTAAGACTGCCTCTTCCCATGAAGAAAACACATTTAAAATAGTGTTGGCAAGTGCCCGGCAAGAAATCTTAAAAAAAGTCATTGGTCTGGAAAAGATCCGCTGGGTAATTCCGGATTTGACTGGAACTTTCAAAGCGCCGGAACCCGAAGCCAAACAGACGTCTGATAAACCTCCGCGCCGGCGTAACGAGACACCCCTTACAAAAGAAGATGCCACACCCCTAAACCAGATAACCGGCGGTGAAAGGGGACGGGTAACTGTATGCGGTATGGTGGTAAATGTAAAACACCGCCAAAACGCCGCGGGCAAATTTGACACAAACCTTATAATCACAGACTACGACGACTCGATAAAGGTAAGGCTGCCCTATCAATCGTCCACAAGAGATGACATTACGCCGGGTTGTTTTGTCTTGGCCCGCGGGAAAGCGGATATAGACCGGTTCGACTCTGATCCAGTCATTGTGGTAACTCGCAAAAGCGACATAGATCTGACCGAACCCGTTATAAGGGAAGATACTGCACCTACAAAAAGAGTAGAGCTTCATTTGCACACAAAAATGAGCGCAATAGACTCAGTGCTGGAAGTAAGTCAGGCCATTGAAAGAGCGAGAATGTGGGGACATCCAGCCATAGCTATAACAGATCACGGGGTGGTACAAGCTTTTCCCGAGGCCGGCGTTTTAGGCAAAAAGCTTGGCATTAAGATTATATACGGCGTGGAAGGCTACCTCGTGGATGACCATGACCCAAAAGGGCCATCCCACCACATCGTAATTCTGGCCAAAAACAGAATCGGTTTAAGGCACCTTTACGAGCTAATTACCGAATCCCACCTGGAACATTTTTACAGGACCCCTAGAATCCCCAGAAACGCTCTAACCCAAAAGAGAGAAGGGCTTCTTTTAGGTTCTGCCTGTGAAGCCGGCGAACTCATAAAGGCCATTTTATCTAAAAAACCGGATCCCGAGCTCTTGGAAATAGCTTCTTTTTATGACTATTTGGAGATACAGCCTTTGAGTAATAACGATTTCCTGGTGGATAGGGGCGTACTACCCGACAGAAGTGCCCTAGAGAATCTTAACCGGAAAATATACGAGCTTAGTAAGAAATGCGTAAGGCCCTGTGTTATGACCTCTGACGCGCATTGCCTAGACCCGCACGACCGCATTTATCGAACCGTGCTGTTGTCGGTTAAGGGAATGACGGATGAAGAAAACAAAGCCTCGCTGCATTTTCGCACTACAGACGAGCTTTTGGCTGAAGCCTCATCCTATTTGGGCCAAGATGCCGCAAACGAAGTGGTGGTCACAAACTCCAATTATATTTCCGATATGATTGACGATTTGCTGCCCGTACCGGAGGGTTCGTTTTTTCCCACTTTACAAGGCGCGGACAAGGTTCTAGAAACCCTTACTTATAAGGGCGCTCACGAAATATACGGTGAAGAGCTTCCCATGATAGTTCAAAACAGACTTCAGAAAGAGTTAAAAGCTATCATTGGAAATGGTTACGCTTCTTTATACATTATCGCCATACGTATGGTTCAAAAATCAAACGAAGATGGTTATCTCGTGGGTTCTAGGGGTTCTGTGGGATCGTCCCTAGTAGCCACATGCACCGGTATAACTGAGGTAAATCCGCTTAAACCCCATTATATATGCGCCAACTGCAAGTGGAGCGAATTTCCGGCCGATAGCCACTGCGGCTCGGGATTTGACATGCCCCCGAAACTGTGTTCCAAATGCGGGCTGCCCATGAACCGCGATGGCCAAGACATCCCATTTGAAACCTTCATGGGATTCCACGGGGAAAAGGTACCCGATATAGACCTAAACTTTTCCGGGGAAGAACAGGGCGCGATTTTTCGTTTCGCAGAAGAGCTTCTGGGCAAAGACAATGTGTTTCGAGCCGGAACCATAGGAACCATAGCAAGAAAGACGGCTTTTGGTTTCGTCAAGAATTACCAGGAAAGCCAGGGTAAAACCTTCCGGAGAGCCGAGGAGACACGGCTGATAAAAGGGATAGAAGGCGTAAAGCGCACTACCGGCCAGCATCCGGGCGGTGTGATGGTTGTACCCCAGGGCATGGATATTCTCGATTTTACGCCTATCCAATATCCCGCCGATGATCGTGAAGCCGCGGCAATGACCACACATTTCGATTACCACTCAATTTCGGGCAGACTGGTAAAGGTTGATATCTTGGGTCACGACGATCCTACTGTTCTAAAAATGCTGCACGAGCTTACAGGTGTAGACCCAACACAAATACCTATGGACGACCCCGAAACATTAAAAATATTCTCGGGTGACTCTTTTGACGCATCTGTGGGGGTACCGGAATTTGGCACCAGGTTTGTTCGCAACATGTTGGCCGATACAAGGCCCAGGTGTTTTTCGGATTTGGTGAGGATATCCGGTTTGTCCCATGGCACGGACGTTTGGGCGAACAACGCGAGAGATCTTATAAGGGACAACACAGCAAATTTGCAGCAGGTAATATCCAGCCGCGAAGACATATTTCTGCACCTTGCCGAGCTCGGGGTGGAGGAGGCCCACTCCTTTGCCATCGCCGAAAAAGTGAGAAAAGGACAGCCTTTGGCACCCGAGGATGTGCAGGCAATGAAAGCTGTAAATGTGCCCCAGTGGTATATCGAATCGTGCGCTAAGATAAGCTACCTATTTCCCAAAGCACACGCAGCCGCATATGTAACAACCGCGTTTCGCATCGCTTATTTCAAGGTTCATCATGTCGAAGCTTTTGCGGCAGCTTATTTCACTTTCCACGGTTCATCCTTCAGTATAGAACGCATCGCTGAAACCCCAAACCAGTGGAAAGAATTCATCGAAAGGATTAATTCGTCATCCGGCGCCAAAGCCAAAGAACAAGATATAGCCACCGCTTTGGAGGTAGCCCTGGAAATGAACAGTCGAGGAATTACGTTTTTGAAACCGTGTGCGCACACTTCAGACACAGTCAACTACATTCCGCAAGGTTCGTCGCTTCTTATGCCTTTTACGTCCATTCCCGGCTTAGGCGAAGCGGCGGCCAAGTTGATTCTTTCGGCCCGGGAGGAAAACGCATTTACCTCCATAGATGATTTTCGCCGTCGGACAAAGACCGGCAAAAAGATGATGGAGACCTTAAGGGGCTACGGTTTGTTTAAAGATTTGCCCGAAGGCGAGCAGCCATCGCTGTTTTGAAGGGTTTTAATCCCGAAGAAAACCCCCGCGCTTCAAAGGGACCAGAACCACCCTTAAGATGACAGCGTAGCTCGGCACTTCCACAGCAGCCGTCAACAACCTTGTAGGTATCAAAGCGGCGTAAGGCATGCCGAATAAAGTGTGCAGAAAGTAAGGCGTCAAGCCCAAAGATATGAAAACCGTGGCTACAACCAACGAAAAAGCGAGCTTAGCCCAGGAAAAGTCTTTTTCGCCCGGATTTGAACGCTTTTCCATTAAGCCCAAGACCAAGCCTGGGATGGCCCCGAAAAGACCCGCGGTTAGAGTAAAATGGGGCATATATCCGCCGCCCAAAGGGCTTAGAAAAAAACCGGCGACATCGGCCAAAGCCCCTGCCATGAAACCGTAAGCCGGGCCCAGAGCTATCCCTGCCAGAACCGACGGCAAACCTCCCACGCCCAAACGAGAGCTCTCAACACCCATGACAGCAATTCGCAAAGACACGAACCGGGTTAGAATGACGGCTAAAGCGCTCATAAAGGCCGTTACGACCAACCGCCTAAGTTTGAACACCAAAGAACACTCCATTCCGAAAAACGAAAGCCAAAGGCCGGGACAATATGAGCGAATCATACCGCAAAATACTTGCCAATTCAACGCCGCAAGAAAAACCTTCCAACCGCCCGCAAGCTGTTTACGCTTGCAAGGCGGGTTTTGCAGATGATAAGATTGGGCTAGAAAACAGGGAATGTTCGACACAAGCCCTGCTGTGTGCGTGGATCACGGTGAGTTTGAGCCAACACCGTGAAAGAGGGAGCCTGGTCTCCGTTCTGCCGGCTTGTATACCGTGATTTAGCGGGAACTCGCAGGCCGTCGGGAGGGCACCCACCTGCTTAGGCAGGTTCAAGACCCTCCGGGTTCACGGCATGGCGGGGGTTTTTGTTGTCAAGTTGTTTTCTCTATGCTAGTATGAAATTCACAGTGCCGAAGTGGTGGAAATGGCAGACACGCGGTGTTCAGGGCGCCGTAGGCTTACGCCTGTAAGGGTTCAAATCCCTTCTTCGGCACCAAAAATGTATTCAAAATCGCGTGATGCCCGGCGTAGTTTGAGCCGGGCATTTATATTTTGCGGTAACACTACGGGGCGCAAATTCAAAAAACAAGCCGGTCCCTGTACAAGATTACCGCTTCCCGTTCCTTGTAACGTGTGTTAAACAATTCGGTTTCAAAATATGTCATAAACAGGTTGTCTATGGGGTAGGTGAACTTGAACAGGTAAGAAAAAGCCGCTTGGTCCGACATGTCAATTTTGGAAAACGCTTTTGCCACCTCGGGGTCAAAAGTTGCGGATAGGAGAGTCCTCGGTTTTTCGATGTACCGGCCCTCGGTGGCCATGCCCCGGAACAGCTGTACCTGATGATAGCCTGCCAATTGGAAAAAGGTTTGAACAAAAGCAAGGCGGGAAATAATGTATTTTTTTCTATTATCCCTAGAACCAGTCCCCTGAAAAATCTCGGGGGTTCTAGGCTGCTTTTCATCAAAATCGATGAGCCCCAGCTCGGCCATGACGATTCTTAACCCTTTTACCCACTCACCCGAATTTGGGTTCAAAACATATTGTTGGGCTGTTTTCTGTTCAAGTTCAAGAAGACTTAAATGCTCCATATAACAAGCGAGATCATCGTAGAGCAGCGCTGACCCTGTTTCGGACAGAAGGTCCAACCGCGACTGCCCAAGCTTTACGAACTCTGAGTGGGCTGAAAACCATTCTTTAGCCGCGTCCTTTTGAATGGAAACCAGCTTCTGCGTTTCCCGGTAATTCTCTGCGTGCCCATGTATCACAAGTTTTCGGGACAGCGATTGCGATCTGTTAGCGATGTTTTCGGCCTCCTGCTCTGATAGTTTTGCCGATTGCTTTTCAAATTGGTACTGAGAAATCTCTTCAGCGGGTATTTCCCAGTATCTGCCCTTGTCCTCGAAATCGGTAATTCTCCACACGAACATGGCAGTATCGGCGTAGTATTTTTCCAAGACTCCCGGAGTTCTGCGTCCATCCAGCACCCTTCCTTTGTTCCCGGGTACGATATGACGAAAGGTTCCAGTTTCAAAACAGGAGTCGGGCAATTTGTGTTTATGCTTTTGATGTAGCTCCGACATATTACCGCCACCTATCCATTTAGCGCGAGGTGCCTGAAAGCCAACTCACGGTCTTCTTTCCCAGCAGCAATTCTTGGCCTTTCTACCGCTTCCGCAGGGACAAGGGTCGTTGCGGCCTATTCCTCGCCAGTTTTCTTTCCAAATCACACGTTCTTGGGCCATGATGGCTTCAGGGCTTGTTCCTTTTTGTCTTTCTTTTATGACCCTTTTCAAAGGTTTCTCGGCGTAGCCGAAGAATCGTTTTAGCCCCTCACACAGATAGCTCAAGTCCGGCGCCACGCCCGGCCTAACTTGCAGCCCCCGGTACTTGGGGCATCCGCCATAACACACCGAAAGCCACGGACAAACCTTGCACTCCTGGGGCAGCCCATCGCGTTTGATAAGGCCGAAGCGCCGTTGCGTAGGGGAATCCACCAGTTCAGGAATGCTGGAAGTGGCAATGTGGCCTATGCGATGCTCCACGTCAACAAAATGGTCGCAGGAATAGACGGCGCCATCGTGTTCCACTATGAGAACCCTACCGCAAACAGGAGCCATCCAGCAAAGACTTGAAACTCCTCCTGACCACACCAGAGCCATTTCCGCAACCTGTTGTATCTCCAGCTTACCCATGTCGTTTCTAAGCCACATGTCAAAGGTAGCGCAAAGAAAATCCCCGTACCCTTGTGGGGTTACAGAAAAAGGGGTGACTTGACCTGAAACGTCTCGTTCTACTATTGGAATAAACTGAATCCATCCGGTGGAAAGATCGCTCAAAGCCTTGTAGACACCTGTAGGGTCCTTGGCGGTTGTGTGATTCACGGTACACAAAATGTCCGGCTGAATACCATGCCGCTGCAGCCTGCGGCAGGCCGCGACCACCCTGTTGTAGGTACCGCGGCCTGAAAGATCCACCCTGTAGGAGTCGTGCGCCTCCTGTGTACCGTCCACGCTTAACCCCACGTCGAAACGGGTTTCTTGGAGAAAATTACACCATTTGTCGTCCAAAAGAAGACCGTTAGTTTGAAGGTTATTCCAGGCTTCCCACCCGGACGGCAGATACCGTTTCTGCAATTCCACAGCTTTTTTGTAAAAATCCAGGCCTGCCAGAGTAGGTTCTCCGCCGTGCCAAGTAAACGACACAATGGGACCCAGGCTTGCTTCAATATATTTGCGGATGTATGTTTCCAGGAGATCCAAGGACATCCTGGGTGGAAGCGCTGTGCCATACATGTCTTGGGTCTCTAGGTAATAACAATAGCCGCAGGCCATGTTGCACCTGGGTCCGACCGGCTTAGCCATGACAGTGAAGGGTTCCGTAGCCGCCATTAGCCGCCTAAATGCTTTTTAAAGAAAGCGAAAACCTTTTCCCAAGAATCCATCGCCTGACGCGGCCTGTACATGTCGGTATGGTAATACCAGAAACCGTGTCCGGCCCCGTCATACCGATGAAAACTGTAGTCTTTACCGTGTTCTTTTAGGGCGGCTTCATGAATATCCACTTCGTTGGGCGGGGGAGACTTGTCATCGTTCCCGAATATCCCCAAAAGGGGACAACCTAAGTCTTTTGTCAATTCGATAGGCGCTACCGGCCTTGCAGGCGTGAGTTTGTCCTGAGAAGCAACAACCCCGCCGCCCCAACAATCCACAGCCGCGTCTATGCCTTGCACTCTACACGCCGCCAAGAATGCGTGCCGCCCGCCTGAGCAGGTGCCAATGATGCCTACCCGACCGTTGGAATACGGAGCATTCTTAAGGTATTTTAGGGCGCCTTCAGAGTCTCCTATAACGCTTTCGTCAGGCACACCGCCTCGGTCTCTGGCCATAGCAGAAACCTGGTCGGGCGTTCCTTTTCCAAACCGTGAATAGATATCGGGGCATATGGCCTGGTAACCGTGGTGGGCAAATCGTCTGGTGGCTTCCCGATAAAATTCATCCCATCCGGGCATATGCGGGATGAGTATCACTCCCGGTATTGGCTTGTCGCCTAACGGGCGTGCATAGTACGCGTTTATGCTGTCGCCCCCAAAACCCGTCATAGAGACGGTTTCGGCCAGCATGCCTTCGTACGCGTCCGTCCGAATACTGTTCCACATGTTGTGGCCTCCTTCTAGTTTTTGCTCTGCTGTGGGCTTTCGCCATTTGGCGCTGCCTTTCCTTGCAGTATCCTCCAGTGGCGATAGGTTTAACCTAAGGCAAACCGAAACACTGTGTAAATTGGAGGCTGAATAAGCATGAAAATATACACACTTGACGATATAGAAAAACTCAGGGAGGCATACAGGCCCCCCGAAGGCCTGCTCAAAGTCGTGTTTCTTGGGGAGTCGCGTCCCGACCCTGGAAAAGGACAACCAAGAATGTTTTACATCCCGCACCTTTCGTCTCATGACAACCTGTTCAGGGGCTTAATGAAAGCGCTGTATGACGCTGGCCCCGCCGATTTGAAGGGTTACAAACTTCGTTGGATGGAACGATTTCAAGCCGACGGTTTCTGGCTTTTGGATGTGGTCCCATACCCCGTAAATAGACTGCCGCCACAAGAAAGAAAAGCCGCCGTACTGTCTGCCTTGGGTTTCACTATGTCACGCATCAAAAAAGAACCCCCCACCCACGGAATAATCGTGTGCCACGCGTCCACC
>CAYPVF010000072.1:0-9855 GCA_964414105.1 uncultured Eubacteriales bacterium | reverse complement strand
CATGGATATAGTGGAAGGCTACGATGATAGCACCTTCAAACCCGACAAAAAGGTCAGTAGAAGCGAATTTGTGAAGCTACTTGTGGAGTCTTTGGAGCTGCCCCATGTTCAAGGACAGGATGTGCCTTTTGAAGACGTACTTGGATCTTGGTCCTGTTCTTATATTGAGCGAGCGCTCGCTGCGGGCCTTTTGGCCTCGGGCGATTACGGGGCGCTTTTTAAGCCTGACGAGATCATATCCAGAGAAGAAATGGCGGAGTTACTGATAAGAGCGTCGGATCGTTTCAGGGAAGCACATCCTGAAATCGCGTTTGATGAAACTCGGGAGGCCGCGAAGTTTATCGACGCGGATGAAATTCAGGCGCGATTTCTCTCCTCGGCAATGGAGTCCTCCAAGAGGGGCCTCATAGAAGGATACCCCGACGGTTCTTTCGGTCCTAAAAATGGGCTCACAAGGGGCGAAGCCGTAACAGTTATCGCAAGAATGATGGCTGTCAATGGCGACCGCATCATTTTGGCAAGCCCCAAGCCGGGGGCTCAAATGACGAACGCTCAGGATGTGTTTTTGGTCGGTGTGACCAGTGCATTCGAAGGAAACGTCAATTTCCGGCTTGTCGACCAAAACGATACAGAGGTTTTGCTATCCTACGCCACTTCAACCATGGGTATGGGATGGGGCATGTTTGGCATTTGCGTTAAAAAGGACCTATTGGAAAATCTGGTTACAGACAATGTGGAAGTCTTTCTCACCAGCGCAAAAGATGGTTCGGAGTTTTCCAAAATAGTCATACCTTTAGGCGATTAGCTAAAGGCTGCCTAGGTTTCATCAAAGGCGTCCCCTTTTCGGGGGATGCCTTTTTGCGTCGATATTCTTGTTATACATGAGCAAAAGGTCTGGAAGAGGCGAAAAGTACCCCGCCCCTGGGGACAGGCATTGACAAGTCCCGCAAAGCATTAGACATAAACTGGAAGAAAAGCGGAATAACCATGCCGCGCCGGTTAAATGTTACGGGTGGGGGGTACAAGCCTTGAAAACCGCTTTTCCGTGGTCGCGCGTTTTGCGCGACGGGCAGACAAAAAGATTGCAGGTCACTGCGGATATCATCCCCAAGATACTACTCTCGTTTCTTTTGGGAAGGACAACATTGATGAACGGTCTCAGCCCCTTTTCTGCGGGAATGTATGCCAGTTTCCGTTCTGGGGGAGACCCGCTCTATATGTTAATGGGGATTTTCGCGTTAATGGGCAGCGTGACCTCGGGGGATTGGGAATTTACAGGGTACCATGCTTTGAGCATGCTAGCGATAACGATTTTTATAAGACCCTTGAAGGACCGAAGGCCTGTGGCATTGGCTGATTCCGCGCTGTGCGGAGGCATAACAGCGGTGTCCAGACTAGTGGTTTTACTGGTGAAAGGGCCCAACTTGCTGGGGTATCTCATGGCGCTTTTAGAGGGATTGTGCGCTTCTATCATATGTTATCTGGCATTAAGCGCGTTTCCTTCTCCTAAACCGGCGGCGCTTGCTGAAAAGCGTTCCGATTCTCTGGCGATCCTCACCATTCTGGCCTTAGGCGGCTTTAGCGGCCTTACAGTCATTAACTTCAAGATACAAACGATATTGGCAATGACACTCACACTTGTGGCGGCCTACCTTGGGGGCCCAGGTGTAGGTTCTATTTCGGGGATTTCAGCCGGGTTAATTCTTTCCCTTACGGCCGAAAAAGACCCTTCGCTCTTGGGTTTGTTGGGAATAGCAGGGCTTTTGGCGGGTATAGGCGGTTGGTTCGGTCAAATGGAGGCCATACTTGGATATTTGGCGGCCGGGCTTCTCATGTCTATCTATGCCAGTTCCGCTTCGGCAGTAACAGGGAGGTTCGTGGAACTCGCGATTTCTTGTATGTTCCTCATTTTTGTGAATTCAAGGGTAGCAAAGCGCCTGACCCTGGTTTTTCCGGTATTGGCGCAAGATAGAATGGCCGCTCAAGACAAAAGCCAAAAATGGGAGCCATACAAAACAAGGGTAGCAGCGGTTTCATATACCTTGGGGGAGGTAGGGTCGTTATTTTCAAAACAAGTGGCGGCTGGCTCCCGGGCACCGGAATCACCCGGCCCTTCCACGTCCCCGGCGCCGGAAATTATAAAACATGTGGCTGCACGGGTGTGCCAAGGGTGCGCCCAAAGGCCCTATTGTTGGGAAACGGATTTCGGCCCAACATTTGAAGGTTTTACTGATCTTTTGCACCAGATAAGCGTTCAAGGCAGGTTGAGTGCACAAGACAATCAAAGCCAGCTAATAGACAGGTGTCACAGGTTTGGCGAGCTTGTGGCCGAGCTAAACCATTGGTATGAAATGGACAGGCTGGAACGCCGTGTTACGGCAATGGGCCAAGAGACAAAAGAATGCCTTGCCTTTCAGTACCAATGTTTGGAAAGTCTGCTTAGGCCCGGCAGGGCCGATTTGGAGAAGCCCCTCCCCAAAAAATCCAAGTTCAGGCTGACAATTAAAGGCGGCACCTTAGCAGCCGAAGGCACGAAAGCCGGGGATATGTGGACGAAATACCAATTGGATTCAGGACAAACATTGGTGATTCTCACAGACGGCATGGGGAAAGGGGAAACCGCGGCGCAGCAAAGTAAAGATACATTAGAGCTGATGAAAGCCCTTTTGAACTGTGGTCTTAACTACAACAGTAGTGTAGCTTTTCTAAATTCCGCTTTGTTCTTGGCTTTCCGTCCAGACAGCTTTGTGGCTATCGATTGCCTCCTGATAGACCAAAGCGCAGAACGCGCCCATTTTCAAAAATTCGGAGCCCCGCCTTCTTTTATAAAGAAACAAAACGGGAACGTGATCGTTGTAAGGGGATCTAGGCCACCGGCAGGCGCTGTCAACACGGCTGCCCATTTGACCACAAGTGAGCCAATAGCGCCTGGGGATCGCATTCTATTGGTTTCGGATGGGATATTTCGCTCTAGCTTAATTCCCGCAAGGGCTGAGCATCTCATCGTATCCCGCCTGAGGCGCCAAAACGACAGCCTTGAAGCAACTGTAAAAGGACTACTTAATCAGGGCCTTGCGGGCAGGAAGCCAGCAGATGACGTGACAGTGGTAGGTATTCAAATAGAAGGAAACTAGGGTCAGCTTTTTCACCCCAAGATGCGCCTGTTTCGGAGTTCTGGTATTCTAGGCGAGAGGTGAATCCCACGGTAACTGAAAGGGTTCTTGGGGCGTGTCTACAGGCCATCAGGCAAGATCCCATGATATCCAGGGGAGATACGGTCATCTGCGCGGTATCGGGTGGCCCCGATTCGATGTGCCTTTTGCACGTCATGGCGAAATTAGGCGTCGAGCTAGACTTATCACTCCATGTGGCCCACCTCAACCATCATATGAGGCTTGAGGCGCCGAAGGATGCCCTCATGGTTAAGAATTTCGCCAACGGTTTAGGTATCCCGTTCACTGAGGGCCACGCCGATGTGTTTTCTTTGGCGAAAACCAACCGAACCGGTCTTGAAGAGGCCGGGCGCATCGCAAGGTATCGATTCTTCTACCGTGTGAAGAATGAGATTGGCGCCGACAAAATCGCTTTAGGTCACAATTTAAACGATCAGGCCGAGACGGTCCTGATGCGGTTGGTTCGGGGCAGCGGTGTAAGGGGTCTTTCGGGGATTCCACCTGTGAACGGGCCAATTATACGGCCCTTATTAAATGTAAGCCGTAAGGATATCGAGGCTTACTGTCAAGAAAACGGTCTTCCAACCATGTCGGATGTTTACAATTTCGATCCTGCTTACACACGCAACTTTATCCGTTACGAACTCATCCCGCGGCTGAGTCAAAGACTAAACCCTTCTTTGGTTGACACGTTAGCGTCTACTGCCAGAACAATGTTGTGGGATGCGGATTATTTACAAATCTGCGCAAAAAGGGAGTTTTTGGCCTGTTCCCACAAAGAAGGCAGGATTGTCTCTGTGGATAGGGGCCGCATGGAATCTTTGCCTTACGCAATGAGATCGAGGGTTTTAGAGTATGCTTGGGAAAATGCGTTGGGATATTCAAATATAGGTTCTTTCAGTAAGCAAGCAGGCCTGGGGTTGAGGCATGTTATGGCACTTTTGGACTGCGCAATTCCGTCCATATCTTTGCCCGGGGGTGTTACAGCTTCGGTGGAGGACGATTTGGTCCGTTTTTATCCGGTGTCTCCGAAGGCGGAGATAAGCCTGGGATTGGGCGAAACAGATATTCCGGAATTGGGCTTAACCCTGTCCTTGAAATTGTTGGATGACAATGATGCACAAAAAGTAATTGAAAGACCCCAAAGGGCAGCCAGGGTAACTCGCCAACCGTGGCAAATCATGGTGGAACCTTCGGTTTATCTGGATTACAATAAGTGTGCTTGGCCCATGGGAGTCCGCACCCGAAAAGATGGCGATAAATTTGCCCCTTTGGGGATGAAAGGCAAGCAGCGCAAACTGCAAGATTTCTTCGTGTCCTGTCAAGTACCCAGGCTGCACAGGGATTTCATACCGCTTTTGGTTTCCGGTGACGATATTGTGTGGGTAGGCGGGTTAAGGCTTAGCGAGAAATACAAGATAACGCCCGATTCCAGAAAGATACTGGAGGTCAGCATTGGGCCCAGCTTGCGGCAACATGATAATTGTGCTACTCTTTGATGGTTTCCCGGCCATCGGTCGGGTTTATTCGTGCTTAAGGGGGCGATAAAGTGAATCCCAAAATATGGCGGAGTTTGGCCATATACGCGCTTCTCATATTCGTGATGATATCTTTGGCTGATCTATTTACGCCAAAAGATCATGCCGTAGAATTCGACTACAATACTTTTTTGGCGCAAGTTGAAGCCAACAAAGTCGCCTCTGTCAATATTGTGGACGAAAAAAGCGTTACCGGGACGCTTAAAGACGGCAGTAAGTTCAAAACTGTCATACCGGTTGATCCCGAATTGTACGCCAAGCTTGTAACGTCAGGCGCGGCTATAAAGTTTGAATTGCCTCCTGAACCGGCTTGGTGGATGACGCTTTTGTCCAGTATGGTTCCTATTTTGGTTATGACAGCTTTGTTCTTCTATATGTTGCAGCAAAGTCAAGGCGGCGGTAAGCAGGTTATGCAGTTTGGGCGTTCCAGGGCGCGTCTTCAGTCCGATGTCCATGACAAAGTAACCTTCCAAGACGTGGCCGGAAGCGAGGAAGCAAAAGAAGAGCTTCGTGAGATCGTTGATTTTTTGCGGCACTCCAAAAAATACGCTGAAATAGGGGCCAGGATCCCAAAAGGTGTACTTTTGTTCGGGCCTCCTGGGACAGGCAAGACCTATATCGCCAGGGCGGTTGCGGGCGAAGCGGCGGTTCCGTTTCTGTCCATAAGCGGCTCCGATTTTGTGGAGATGTTTGTGGGCATAGGCGCGGCTCGTGTTCGGGACCTGTTTGACCAAGCCAAGAAACGCGCGCCTGCCATCGTTTTCATAGACGAAATTGACGCTGTAGGCAGGATGCGAGGCGCGGGCATGGGCGGAGGCCACGATGAGCGCGAGCAGACGCTTAACCAGCTCCTTGTCGAGATGGACGGGTTTTCGGCTAACCAGGGTATTATCGTGATGGCTGCCACCAACAGGCCTGACATACTTGACTCGGCTCTTTTGCGTCCAGGCCGGTTTGACCGCCAAATCATCTTGGATAAACCGGATCTCAAGGCAAGGCTTGCGATTCTCAAGGTCCACACCCGCGGCAAGGCGTTGTCCAAAGAGGTCGAGCTGGAGGTTTTGGCCAAAGGTACTGCCGGTTTTACCCCGGCAGATTTGGAAAACTTGGTAAATGAGGCGGCTATTCTCACAGCCCGTCACCGAAAACGCAGAATTGGTATGGAAGAACTGGAGGAAGCGACTCACCGGGTAGTGGCCGGACCAAGAAAGAAATCAAGGGTCCTAAATGAGAAGGAAAAAAGGACCATCGCGTTTCACGAAGCTGCTCACGCGTTGGTGGCAAAAATGCTTCCCAATAGTGACCCTGTGCATGAGGTGACTATAGTCTCCCGAGGGGCGGCCCTTGGGTATGTACTTCAGTTGCCTGAAGAAGACAGGTATCTTGTGACTCGGGGTGAAATTTTGGACCGGGTTACCACAGCTTTGGCAGGTCGGGCTGCTGAAGAAATGGTGTTTGAGGATGTTTCCAGCGGCGCCGCTAATGATATAGAAACGGCTAGCCATCTGGTGCGCCGTATGATTATGGAATTTGGTATGTCCGAGAAGCTTGGGCCTTTGGCATTTGGGAAAAAAGAAGGGCAGGTTTTCTTGGGCAGAGATATCGGCCGGGAAAGAGACTTTTCCGAGGAAGTCGCTTCGGCCATCGACCAAGAAGAACGTAGGATTATACAAGAGTGCTACCAAAAAGCGATGTCCATTTTGCAGGATAAAAGGGATGTCTTAGAGATTTTGGCTGAGACTCTTTTGGAGAAGGAAACCGTCAAGGGGGACGAACTGGACATGATTTTGCAGGGGAAAAGTATTCCCCATGTAGAAGAAGTGCCAGAGCCTGAAATGGAAGAAGAGGGCTTAAAAGCAGAGCTTCAAAAAGGAACCCTTTCGGATTCCCAAAACCCGCGGGTTGCCACTGTGCCGGAAAATTTAGGCGGCTAGATGGCGGGAATTATACAAGTAAGTGTGACCGCCGATTCCTCGGCGGTCTTTCCTTTTGGGCACAAGGACTCGCTTAACTTTACGGAGAATAGTAAGGTTTGGCAGGTGATTTAATGTCCAGACCTACCGACAAACCTTATGTACATTTCGCGGAAGTCTATGACAGGATAATGGCCGATGTGCCCCACAGACAATGGGCCGATTACATTCAAGGCGTGTGGGCCAGGTTTTGTGTTTCGCCAAATACTGTCCTGGATCTGGCCTGCGGTACCGGCAGCCTATCGCTAATCTTGGCCGAAAGAGGATATCAGTTTGTGGGTGTCGATTCGTCCCCAAATATGTTGGCTGTGGCAAAAAGGAAAGCAAAAGCCGCAAACCTGTACATAGATTTTGCCCAAGGCAAAATGCAAAGCTTCACCCTAAAGAACCCTGTTGACGCCGCAGTATGTGTGTTCGACAGCCTTAATTATCTAATACAGCCCGAACATGTGCAGTCAGCATATAAAGCGGTTTCAAAAGTCCTTGTGTCCGGGGGCTTATTTATTTTTGATGTGAATACTGCCAATAGATTGGCTGCGATTCCCCGTGAAACCTCAATTATGGAAGGGTCCGACTATTATCTGGTTTGGAATGACCATTACGACCCGGGCAAAAAATGGTGGAAAGTCAGGCTTACCGGGTTTCTAAATCAAGGGGGCTCGTGGATGAGGTTCGATGAAACCCACAAAGAACGCGCATTTGCCCTGGAAAGCCACAGAAAGTGGCTTGCGGAGGCGGGATTTGCCGTAATCGGTGTATATCATTCAACCACGTTTTATCCAGCTTCTGAAGGCGACACCTCCAGAGCGTATTTCGTGGCCCAAAAAGAATGAGACTCGCCGTTTCGGATATAAGCTACATGTAATGGGGAGGTAACCATGAATAAAGAACGTTGGCAAAATCTTTTGGAAGAGCTTAAAAAAGAGGACCTTACCGGAATCGCGCTCATGCCCGGCCCCAACCTGTTTTACATGACAGGGCTTCGCATGGGTTTGTCTGAACGACCGACTATGTGTGTAGTCGAGGCTTCGGGCAAAGCCACTTTCCTTATGCCAAAGCTTGAAAGAACAAAGGGCGAGGATGTTTCGGCGGCGTTACAGGATAAAGGCGTAGAAATGGAATTTTGTGTCGACTCTTTTTCCGACGAGGAAGGCCCAAAAGATGCCTTTGCCCGTGTATTTGAAGGCAAAAAAGGTAAGTGGGCCCTAGAGTATACGGCTGCCAGGATGCTTGAGTATTCTCTCATGAAGGATGCCATAGGCGACTTTGTGTTCGTCGATGGAGTGCAAGTGATGAAGGAGCTGCGCCACACAAAAGATGCTCAAGAAATTGAGATTATGCAAAAGGCGTGCGCTTTGTGCGATCAAGGTATTGACATAGCAAGAAAGCTTTTGACACCTGGCAAGGCCGCGTCAGAGGTGGTACCTGAAGTAGAAAGGGAACTCAAGAAAGCGGGTTGCGACAGTCTTTTCATGATGCTTGCCACTGGACTTGATACGGCTGTCCCCCATGCGTCCACAAGTACGACGCCGACCCAAGAAGGGGACGCGGTGTGGCTTGATCTTTGTGTTCAGGTGGGTGGTTATTGGGGAGACATAACCCGCAGTTGGTCAATAGGGGAACTCAGTGATGAAATGAAAAGAGTGTACGAGATAGTCCGTAAAGCCCAAGAGCATTGCCGACTGAACGCAAAACCTGGCATGACCGGCGCCGAAGTGGACGCTTTGGCCAGGGATGTTATCGCCTCATACGGTTACGGGGATGAGTTTTTGCACAGGACAGGACATGGTTTAGGGCTTGAAGTTCACGAGGAACCTTATATCGTGGCTCACAATCACGTACCTTTAGAGGTTGGCACCACTTTCACTATTGAGCCCGGCATTTACTTGGCAGGTAAGGGCGGATTCAGGATAGAGGACGACGTGGTGTTAACGGAAGACGGCTGCAAAAGCCTTACTATGTATCCAAGGAATCTTATAGACGACGACCCAAAACTGGTGGTGTAACATAGTTTGAACCCAACGAGTGTTGGTGGCCGGTTCCAAGCGCATAGCTTGGAACCGGGCATCACATATAAATATTTGCCCCATAACAAATGGAAAACCTTGTCTATCAACGTTTTCTGCAAAATACCTATAGCAAGACATACTGTGACCCCCATCGCGCTAGTACCCAGGTTAGCAAAACGGGGTACAGATAATCTGCCAACCATGAGGGAGCTTTCCAGGCGGCTAGAGGATATGTTCGGCGCCGGGGTTGGCGCGGACGTGAGTAAAATTGGGCCTATGCAGGTGGTTCGATTTGGAATAAACCTCCCGTCCCCGGAGTTTTTAGGTGCCTTCAATCTTGGTGAGGGTGAACAAAAAGGCGCAAGCCTTGAGGAAGCCATGGCTCTAATTTGGGATTTGGTTCAAAAGCCTTATCTTGAGCGAGGCGTCTACCCCAGCGATCGTTTTGACACCGAGCGCGAAGAGCATCGTCGTGACGTGCTGGGGATAATAAATAACAGGCCGAGATATGCGGGCATTCGCTTAATGGAGGAGCTTTCATCAGGTGATCCCGGAGGGCTTCCCGCGTGGGGAACTATAGAAGATTTGGAGAAGTGCAATCCAACTGACACTTGGAATATTTGGGCCGATTCACTTTCTTGTTGCGAGATCAGCATATACGGTGTGGGTGACGGGGTTGATAAGCTAAGAAACATTTTGGACGGCGGTAAGCTTGAGTTTCCCAAAGGAAGGGTGGATTCCAGAAATACCCCGGCCGACAGATTTGATGCTCCAAATCTGCCCCAAGGTGTATTGGAGAAGGAAGAGTACTTGCCTGGAGAACAAACAGTTCTTTGTATGGCCTATCATACGGGAATTACAGAAGCTCATCCTCTTTTGCCGGCGTTTATTTTCTTTGACGGAATATTGGGTGGCTTTCCCCATTCCAAACTGTTTGTAAACGTAAGAGAAAGAGAGCATCTTGCCTACTTTGCTGACTCGGGCCTTAACACTTGGCGCGGGGTGCTCACTACGGTGGCGGGGGTCATGGATCCCGCAAGGGGCAAAGCCCGGGATCTCATGGAGCAGCAGGTTCTGGCCATGAAAAAAGGCGATATTACCGACGAAGAAATGGAAAACACAAGGGCGGGTTTGCTCAGAAGGTATCGGTCTGAGAGCGATT
>CAYPVF010000071.1:0-9860 GCA_964414105.1 uncultured Eubacteriales bacterium | reverse complement strand
GAACCTATCCCACCCAAGCCTAAGCGGCAGGCGCCACATAAAGACTGAAAGTATGCTTACAGTTGGGGTGAAACAGCCCTGCTTCTTCGGCTTCATCCATCGTGGGATAACCCGGCGTACGGCCTGTTAGACTAAGTACCTGGCCTTCCCACGGCACACAGAGCTCACAAGCCCCCGGATGTCTGCTCACAATGACGAGGTCATATCCGTGCTCGAGCAGTCGGTTTTTGGTGCCTTCATGGAGGGCTTCCATCGTGGTCGTTCTGGCTACCATCTCCGAATACGTCCGCATATTCCAGTGGCGGCCACCCTTGTCTTTGAAGCCTGTAACACCCTGTTGGGCTAGTTCCTCGCGGAAACCACGGGCCACCTGTTCCCACGTCTTGTAGCCCGTCACGCTGCCACGCACATTTTCGAGTGCCAGAGTCCTGTAGATGTCATCGACCCGACGACCAATGGTTACCGCCGTTTCATCGAAGCGTTTGTAAGCCGCTTCAGCAACAACCAGCGCCGCCTGTTGGTGGATAGCACCAAACCCAGCCGCCATCTTCGGCGCACCGGCCACATCCATCATGGCATCCGCATACTCCAGACTGGCCACATACATCCTAGGTATGACTTGCTCGCACCAAGTTCGAGATCCTGCCCGTAATTGCTCAAGAATGGCGTTCACGTTCTGTAGCATAGCTTTAAGGTACTTCGTCTGGTTGCCACGAAGAAGCGCGTGGTTGATCTGCTCCACTATCTCGCGCTCCGCCTGCTCATAAAACCTTGCCAGCCTCTTGGCTTCTGCATCACTTAGTTTTGTGATATCTTGCTCCCGCATCAGGCCTCACCCTCGCCTGCGCCCTCACCACCTGCGGGCGGGAACTGCAGATTAAGTCCTGGGAAGCCAGTAGGCCTGTTGGTGGCCTGTTCATTTTTGATGCGCTCTATCTCGCCTTCCAAGGCATCGCCCTCAAGCCCATCTAAGCGTTGCAAAGCCGACTCAAGACTCGTGAGCCCGGCACTATAGCGCTGCACCTCAATCTGGGTGCGCTCAGTGTCGTCATCCGGCAGTCCGTCCTGCCATGTGATGTGTATATCTTCGAGGCGCACGGCATTGGCCATGCCCTGGACAGTTTCGAGAGAAGACACGGTTTCGAGCACCTGGGTTAGTGCTGGGTCGAACCTCATCCTAATTCTGTTAACTTTCGCCAAAGGCGCCATCATGAGTCTTCTAAGAGCCGTGCCCGACTCAGCAAGCCCCACCTTGAGCTGCCCAAAGGCGGCCGCTGTGGTCTCGGAAAGCGCATAAAACTGCTCCATGAGCAAATCTATCTGCCTAAATGCGGCGTCTAACTGCCCATCCCAGGTAACGTACCCAGGAGGATGGTCTCCCTGGTCAATAGAGTAAAACTTGCCGCCACCTTTGAGCCCCCAGGCACCGGTTAACTCATCCTGCTCCCATGCACTAGACGGCCCGTACATGTTTGGGTCAGCGTGCTTGTCGAGAATCCTAGATATCTGAGCAACACGAATCTCAAGTTCTTGCACGATGGTGTCTAGGTCAGAATAATCATCTAAACCGGTTAGCCGGTCACTGGTGGAAAGGTTCATCACTGGTATAACCAAAAAACCGTCAACGCCGATTTGTTGAACCGTCTCAGGTTCGACTTGAGCCCCGATATTGCCAGAAGTAATGTCGTAAACCCTTGTAGTCAGTATGCCGGGCTCATGTATTTCTACCTTGAGAAAGCGCCGTTCCTTGGTGCCCAAGAGAGTCTTCTCGCTCACCTCGTAGTCCCAAGCCAGCACATGATGAGTGACATCCTTGACGTTGTCCGGCTGAACGACAGGGAACCAGCACAAAGGCGTCTGTGCTTCGATGATGCCACCTTTGCCCTGCATATAGCGTACCTTGAAAAGCCCAACGCCAAACCGGCTGACATCTAGGGCCACTTCGTAAGCAGTGTTAAACAACCCGGCGTCGCTGTATCGCGTTAAGGCGTCCTGCTCGGGTCCGCCTTCTTCGCCGGCTTTCACTTGCGGTGGCTCGCCAAGAAGTAAATCCGCAAAAAGCGTAGTCAACCGTTTCGGCCAGTTGAGGATGATCTCAAGGGTGGCTTTTTGATCATCTCTCAATAACCTAACCCAGTCCTTAAAGACTTTGTCATGTTCGCCTTCAAACAGGTCGCGATTTTCTCTATATTTCTGCAGCCGTTCCAACTCCGAAGGCGGTGGCCAGGCCCTGCCCGGCGACAAAAAGTCTAAGGATGTAAGCATAGAAGGCATCAGGGTCACCAGCCTTTCGGTTTGGGCTGCACGCCCAGATAGGTCTTCCCGGCCACAACAATACCGGCATAACTCGTCACGTCGACCTGGTCGTCGTGCTCACCATTGGGAAAATAAAGTAGCTCGGATTCGTATTCATTGAGCCAGGGGGCATTTTTCAGGAAATACACGGAGCCCGATTCCATGCGCGCCATAACCGGAAGGGCCCTGATGATTTTATCGGTTTCAGCCTTTAGTTCTCTTACCGGTAAGCCGGACCGTCTCAATGTCTGAAAGAGCGTAAGGCCTATACCTTTAGATTCGACACCTTGCATCCGGGGTTTTGGATTCCAGCGGTCATACCCTTGGCGAAACAGCCTAGGCTGGTCGGGCCCCTCAAGCCTTTCCCGCAAAATGTCACGCAGGAGAAGATCGCGATTGGGTGTCACAAGCCAAGTGCCAAGAACAAAGTAGTCAGCCGATGCCTTCTCACTGCCGGCAGGGTCGCACGTCTGAAAGCACCAACAATCCTTGAGCGCATAAGTTTTGGGTTCTTGCTCCGGAATGTGCAGTAGAACGTGCTCACCGTCTGGTGAAAACTCGAAGTAGCGGAACCAGGAACGCTTGAACTTGTTGCCCTCTGCCGGCGCCGGCTTTTGGCCATACAAGGCCGACCAAAGATAACTGCCTAGAGCTACTCTAGTCAGTTCCAATTCCGTTTTTGGGTACCTTCCCGGCCAAAGAACATCGCCTGGCTCGCGCCCAAGTATGTCCTCGGTTTCGGCGTAAGCAGGCAAGGATACTTCTTCCCACTGCTCGCCGTCTTCAAGGGCCGCATCCTTAAGCGCACCGCCTAGGTCCTTCTCGTGCCAGCGGGTCATTACAAGCACGATGGCCCCGCCAGGGGCAAGCCTAGTCCTCAGTGTGGACCGGTACCAGTTGAGAACTTTTTCACGAATGGTCTGGCTCGCTGCTTCCTCGTAGTTTTTGAACGGATCGTCTACGATTGCCACATCGGCGCCGCGCCCAGTGATTGGCCCTCCGACACCCGCAGCTGTGAGTCCGCCACGATGCCCTTGGATACCCCAGCGCCCAACAGCTGAGCTATCTGTGGCTACATCAAGATCCCAAAGCCGAGGACCCCATTCGTGCAAAGTGTTCCTTGCGATACGGGAAAAGTCGTAAGCCAAGTCGGCGGCATAAGAACTGATTATGATATCTTTATCCGGGTTACGGCCCAGATACCAGGCCGGAAACTTCTTACTCACAACCTCTGATTTGCCATGCCGCGGGGGCATAAACACCATGAGACGCTTAATCTCACTGCGCTCAACAGCCTCAAGCTTCGAGCACAGCAACTCAAGATGAGGCGCCGACTGCCAGGCCCCGCGTCCATCGTACTCCAAAAACCAAGCAAGATTATTCTTGGCGTCCTCCTGCCAGATCTTCATTAATTGCTCTGCGGAAAAGGTCTCGGGCGGTCTCGCGGGATTCGGGATCGTTGACGATTTTTTGGGTAATGTCGTACTCATATCTTTGCGTCACCTGCCCCCGCTGCTCGTCGATGGAAGTGGGCTGGTCGAGCAACAACCGTATCTTATCGATATGCACTCCATTGAAGGTCGCGATCTCGCCCAAGCCGATATTGCTTAAGCTGGTAAGAGACTTTAATATCTGAGCCCTATCTCTTTCTAGGAGCTTAGCCTGGCACACTGCCTGAAAGACCCGGTCGATTTTGTCGGCATCTTCGACTACAAACCTCATGCGCTGACGCGCGGTAGCGAGCCCGTCCATGACAGCATCCCACGCCGCGTGTACAAACTTGGCCCGGGCATCTTCCCTGGCCTCTTGCACCTTGGCGGACGGAATCTCAGCTAACCAACCTCGTAAGGTAGAGACTGGCACACCGGTCAGCTTAGAAGTCTTAGAGAGATTGCCACAAGTAAGGTAGGTGGCGATGGCGTGTTCTTTGTCTTGGTCGGTGTAGACGCGGCGCTTGGTGGGTTTAGCGGGCTTTTTGTTATTGGAAACGCCTATTTCGTTATTGGAAGTGACGCTCTTGTTGTTAGAATTGGTTTTTATGTTGCTGGATGACGTCATGTCGGTCACCTCCCAAATGACATTATTTGAAAGCTAGTCTGCTGTCTTTTAGTACCTGATGTAGCATGAAACCTAGAGTTTGAATTTGATTATGCTGAAGATTTAACTCACAGTTGTTGTTAATCGCCTCAATGATTTCGTGAAGCAAAGTCTCTTGTTGCTGCTCCTTAGTTGCGTTAGCTTCAATATTAATCTTTTGGGTTAGCGGGCATAATTCGCCAAACATTCTTCTTTCCGCGGATAATGTAGGGTCTAAGACCACGTCATACGTTAGCGCGCCTATCTTGATCCGAACTGGAATTGGCATAAGACTTCCCCTCCCAAAGGACCTGTCAAATTCCCCTAGAATAGTTGAAGCAGGAGGTGATAATGTGTCGAAATCAGAAGACGTCAAACCAGGACAACCCACACCCAAGTCTGGCCAGTATAAAACTGTAGGGCCGAGAGGGGGCGACAGGGGCTCCAACGAAATTACCGCGGTTGAGGGCAAGCCAATGCCACCAACCCAAAAACCCGGCGATAAGTTCAGGTTAGTAGATGAGACAAAACACAAGAAACCCAAATAACACACACCAAACACTACAGCTTGGAAAACCGCCCACGCCATTGGGCGGTTTCTTATTCTTGTCTTCGAGGGGCAGTCGGGAGGCGGCAAGCAACCACGCTTACCGCCCGGCAGCTCACCCGCGTCGTTTCGCTTCGCCCCTCCGCTGCCTGCACTTTGTGGCCGAGAGCCGCCACCCCCGGCCTGCCCACCTGCCCGGCGGACAAAAGTAAAAGCCCGGGGAGCCGGGCTTCTTCTCAAAATAAGTTATCGTTTTCCGCTAAATCAATCCATATCGCTTAATTTTGGCTGAATAGGTCTTTCATATTTGATGTACTTAACTACTTCTATGATTCTGTAAGATGACGACACCTTATTACGTGCATCACGATCTTGGTGCACTTCCATATTGACCTTCAAAACATCTTCTGCAAAAAGGCGAACGTCACCACTTCGAAGATCGCTCAAGAAATCAGAATCTTCGATTGTTGTGGGCCATAAAACAGTATCCCCTAACATGAACGAATACTGCTGTTCAAGACCAGAATAGGAGCCACGCTTAGGCTTTATAAACACTCCATTCATTAGAGATACTGACTTTTCTACATCCCCTAAGAGTTCACTACGAGCATACTCTTCAAAGGCTTTGATATCTTCCTGAGTAAATTTTTGGTCTTTAGCCTCATCACTCTCTGCTCCGATGGTAACTGATGTAGCCGCAGGGAATCGTTTCAACGGAGCAACAACGCAACCGTAGTAATTGTTTTGAATAAGCGGAGACTGGACTAACCTGTGAACATTTTCTGAAACAGTCATTTCCTCGCCATTATCATTCACGTAAGTGATCAAAGAGCCGCTTTTCCGAAACTTGGATATCTTGCCGCGAGCAAAACGAATTACATGAGATACTCCTAAAACTCCCTCTTTGGCATTCAAGCCCAGAAAACTCATGAGCAATAAAATGTCTCGCCCACCATCAGTTTTAAAATAATTCAACAAATCAGAAGAGCTTCGGAGTACAAATTCAGTAATCCACGAGCCCTCACGGAATGGCTTCACTCTCACGTCAAGCTTCGATGTGCTACCTAAAACATTATTAGCTGATCTGATAAGTTCCCCAAAATGCATTAGAATAGGTGCTATCTCAAAAACATCAACCCCATCATCGGCATCGATGTTCTCGAGCTTATAGACCACAGCAAGTTGACTACTCATTTTCTCACCCCGCGAACGACTAAGCGCTTTTGAGATGTTTCTACTCTTGTAGTGAGTATCCTCTAAAAACAGACTATTGCAAGCAAGATGTTATGTGCCTATCAAATACGGAATAATAAAGCGCCCCGAAGGACGCTGGTTGTGCTAACGACAGGTTTTTGGGGTCACTCCGACCCACCGCAAATATAGCATAGACGTGTCATTTATTCATCAGCGAGCATGTCAATTTCATGCCAAAAACGTGTCAAAATCATGTCAGGTAAGGTTGCCAAAACCCCAGCTACAGACGTACGAATGGATGTCAACCTTCTTGAAACGGTACTGAGGGACAAATAATAACGTTTTGCTATCTCCTGGTTGCTCCATCCGCGGCGATATTTCGCCCGTGCAATACGCCTCAGCTCGGGAGTCAGGTGACGCCAGGCAAAGTCCACCGCATCCAGCACCATTGATAGCTCGGCGCGCTTTATTGCCACCGTCGCAACGGGATCGCCTGGGGTGGCTCCCTTGGTTGGGATCCGTGCGAAGCCTTTTGACCCAAGTTGTATGCTCTCTACCTCTCTTTTTAGATAGTTGTAGTTGTGTAGTAGATAATCTATTGCAGTAATCGGTATTTCGCAGTTCTCTGCGGTCAAGTGTTTCCCTCCCCAGGCTGTTTTTGTTTTAACTATTTTGTTTGTCTTGGTCGCCGAACCAAGCCTTGCCCCGCCAAGCCTCATGGACGATGAAGCAAACCAAACTAACCAGGATAAGCCCAACAACCAACGCCGCTATGTATACTGCCATGGGCAAACTCACGGCCGTACCCGCCGAATTGCCTTGGCCAGTTGAGTAGGGTCAAAGCCGGTTAATATCTCGTCGCCCAGCACGATCACCGGCAGGCTCCACACCTCGAACGGCGCCTCGGTGTGTGGCTTCTCAGCGACCTCGATGCCGCGGGCCTTGAGCCAGGCAATAGCGGCCTTGCAGGCACGGCAGCCGGGGCCGGTGTACACTGTGGCTTTCACAGCCTCGCCTCCCTTTGCTCGACGATCATCTCCGGCGCCAGCACGGTCGCCACAACCCATGTCCCCTCATACGTTGGATAGCAGATAGCCTGGTACCCGTCAGGCAAGTAGATCCGCACGCCCAGGTCAGCATCCGGTGTGACGCCGATCCGCAAAGCCGCGATGAGTCGCAACGTTATCTCGTGCTTGGCACCCTTGTCCGTACCTATCCGCTCGGCCAACCGCTCCTTGGCGTGATGTGACAGCACAACCTTATACACGGCCATCACCGCCGCTACGCCTATCGTGTGGCCCACCCCTCGCCAGATGCTCCACGTCTTCCACCGACCGAGCCACCATCCACCAGCCGCCGTGGTCTTCGAGGTCTCGGAGCCAGGCTTCTTGATGCGCGCTGAGCCGACCCTTGGCGGTCTTGACCTCGATCCAGCAGGTTTCGCCGCATCTGATGGCCACCAGGTCAGGGATGCCGCGCTCGCTCAAGGCAGACTGGACGATGCGAGCCACCTTCCAGCCGTGGAGCCGGAGGAATTCCGTAATTGCACGCCTAATGGCCGTTTCGGGTTGCTCTTTGCGGCGAGACCCGGGCGAGGGCAAGGTAGACCGGAGCTCAGCGAACTGCTTGGCCGTTACATAATTCGTTTTGTCTGTAAGCTGCGCCACCTACATCGCCTCCTTTTTTATAGTTGCGAAAATCTGCGATAGATGAGCGATTATGACATCGGGCTGGTACCTGGTGACTTGCTCATCGCCTGGAACGTGCACGGTCACGGTGTCGTCGAACACCTGCAGCAGCTTTGCCTCGCCCTTTGGCGTCGGGACCATCTGGCCAAGATAGTGGTACAGCCTGGCGGGGTATCCGTGCCGTTCTTCGGACAGGATGGCTTGCTCGGGCCAGCCGTCGAGAGTTGGGACCACCTCAGGCGTAGGGGCATGTTGCAATTTTGCGGCTTCCTTGAGGATGGCGAGCACTGCGTCTTTGTTAGGCGTGAGGTACTTGAGCTTCAGTTCGTTATACTCGGCTTTAATCCACTCACCCGGAAGTATGGTCATACCAAACACTGGGTTCTCTTTTAGCCTGGCGCCACCGCATCTTAGAGCATGGAAGACATCCCAAAGGGTATCTTTACTTTTGGCAAGGAACAGTAGGGGAATCCAAAGACTGTGATCCTCAGTTATATCCGGTCTGGGATCTGTTTCGTAGTCCGCGAACCCCGCCGGGTCACCGGCAAACGCCAGCGGCAGGTTGTCAGTGGTTGGCGCAGTCTTGGGTGCCTGTTCTTTGGTATTTTCATGCACAACCTCACTATCGGAATTGAATACTCTTTCAAACCTGTTTATTTTCATTCATAACGCCTCCAGGTGGCGATATTCGAGCGGCAACATTTTTGAGAAATTGGCAACATTTAAATGTTGCCGGCAATATAACCCTTGCGCTGGCAAAAAGCGGAGTGGCAACATGGCAACACTTTATTTGGGTGAAATGAGTTTTTGTGTTGGGCAAAGTGTCCAGCGCCAAAACCAATGGAAGATTTTTTCTGCCGGAAAAGAATGTTGCCACGTTGCCAGCCAAGTTTTCCACTGGGTATGCTCGGTGAATAGTGGCAACATTCCTGTCAACATTCTTGGCACATTTCCAGTCGATAAATGTTGCCACCCTCAAAACATCTCCCTTGATTGGTTATCCTCATCAAAACCGTGGTAAACGTTTTTAGCGGCCGCCAATAATGCGTCTGCAATTTCATGCAAGGATTCCGGCACTTCTTCCATGTCCAAGTTGACTAGGTTCACCCTTCGCTTGACCCCACCCAGCCTGACAGCATTGCCTGTTTCCCAATATCCTTCGTCCTGCAAATATTTGAGAATGGACATGCGGTCAAAAGGCTCTCGCCCATATTTCTTGCGGAAGTGCACGGCCCAGGCGTCATATACGGCGGGGAACCATACAGATAGCCGATTTTCGGCTTCATCGAACCTGAAGTGGCGGTCGCCTAGAGTACCCATAGACACCAGAGTGTTTATGTCATCCCAGAACACGTTGACCATGTGCTCGGATTCGCGAGTGTATTTGATTTCTTGGCAGTGCTCTTCTACCCAGCGGATGAACTCATCGTCTTGTTCCACAAGTTCGAAGAACGGCGCCGCACAGATGGCCCAGTTTTCCGCGGTTCTGTCGGGGACGTCTCGGTTAACGAGTGCTTTCTTGAAATCCTTGATGGATTCTAGGATTCTTGGTTTGTACGAGTCGTAGTTAAGAATCAGCTCTCTAACAAACCCCGAGAAGTTGATACAGTTTTTGTTGATCCACTCGAACATGTCACGATCTCGCCGGTTGGCGGACATTTGGATTGGCACCAGGCGGGTGAAAAGCCCGTTATCCCGGGGAAGTTCTTCACCCGAGACGGCCAAGGTGGAACGCACTAGGAAGCCCTTGGCCTGAAAGGCCGTGGCTGTTCCCTTACCGGAGAGCTGCCGGTTATAGGCACTGCGTAGGTATCCGTCTTTGGAGATAACCTTGGGCTCGTTTCGGTATTCGTCGAACCATGTGCCCAGGCTAGAGTAGTAGGATAAAGCCCGGGCAATGAAGTTTTGGGTAGTCTCAGCTAAGCCATAGCCCTCAGTCTCAATGCCAAAGAAGTTTAAGAGCCAGCGCATAAAAGTTGACTTGCCTGATTCTCGCTTGCCGTGGGGGAACAGAATGGGCAGACACTTGTAGGCCGAGAAGATGTCATCTGAGAATACAG
>CAYPVF010000070.1:0-9896 GCA_964414105.1 uncultured Eubacteriales bacterium | reverse complement strand
TTCCTTCTATGGGGTTGTTCTTCATAGCAGATATCTTGGGCGGTAACAAAGTGGTGCTTGTTGGAAACTTGATACAAGAACAACTTATGAAAGCCAGAAACTGGCCTTTCGCGGCCGCCCTATCGGTCATTCTTTTGCTGCTCACCAGTCTTATGATGGGTTTGTACCGGAAAATCGCTAAAGTAAAAGACTTGGAGGGTTTGGTGTGAAACGTTCCAAGTTCAGCAACATTTATTTATCGGTGATTTTGGCCCTTATGTATGTGCCTATCCTGTTGGTGATAGTGTATTCCTTCAACAACAGCAAGTTGAGCTCTGTCTGGGACGGCTTTTCCTTGAAATGGTACGCGGAGCTTTTTCGAGATAAAGACATACTTCAGGCCATGACAAACAGTCTTATCCTGGCCTCCACGGCAAGCGTTATGGCGGCGATAATTGGCACCCTAGCGGCCGTTGGTATGCCGAATCTGTCTTTTTGGGGTAAACCTACAATTGAATATATATCAACGCTCCCAATTATGATTCCCGAGATCATCTTGGGGATGGTGTTTCTGGTATACTTCTCTTTGATAAGATTACCTTTAGGCATGGCGACTTTATTGATTGCCCACACGTCGTTTTCCATTCCTTATGTCTATATGCTGGTCAAAGCCAGACTTGTGGGTATCGATAAAAGTTATGCCGAGGCGGCCAAAGATCTGGGGGCAAACGAATGGAACGTGTTTTTTGACATCACATTCCCTCTTATTTTGCCCGCCATACTATCGGGAATGCTCTTGGCATTTGCCATGAGCTTTGATGATGTGATAATAAGTATTTTTGTGACGGGGGTGGGCGTCAACACCTTGCCCATTAAGATTTACACTCAGCTAAAGACGGGGGTGACCCCCAAAACCAACGCCTTGTGCACCATACTGTTTGCGGCTACTCTGACATTAGTTGTTTTATCCACTTTTCTAGGCAAAAAAGGCCAACACAAAACCATGGAGGAGGAACTACTTTGAGAAAATTGCTGCCTATTTTGGTTGCCCTGGTGCTTTGCGCTAGCATCCTCGCGGGCTGCACCCCAAAGACCCAGGAGAAGAAACCGGTAACTCTGAACTTGTTCACTTGGGAAGGGATGTTTCCCCAAGAAGTGCTGGATGAATTCACGGCTGTCACAGGGATAGCAATTAATTACAACAATTTCGATTTTGATGAAACCATGCTGGCGAAGCTGTCCGCGGCCAAAGGCGGGGACTACGACTTGGTTATAGCCGACGATTACATCATAGAAACCGCCATAGCGGAAGGCCTTGTTCAAAAGCTTGACCTGGGCCAAATCCCCAACTTCAAGAATATTAACCCCGTTTATCAAGGCCAATTCTACGACCAGAATGACGAATACACGGTACCTTACGGGGCTGGCGTTCAAACAATCGTGTACAATCCCAATGCTTCGGATGTTGAGGTTACCGGGTATCAAGACCTGTGGGATGCTTCCTTCAGGCAAAACGTGGGCATAATCGCCAACTACCGGGTTATAAACGGGATGGCTTTGAAAGTGTTGGGCGAGAGCTACAACACAAACGATCTAGACACCATTGAGTCGGCCGGGAAGAAGCTTTTGGAACTTGCGCCGAACATTCGGCTCATAAAAGACGACAACATTCAGGATGACCTGTTATCGGGCGAAATTGCGGCGGCCGTTATGTATACTTCGCAAGTGACTTCGGCGAAGCTTGCCGACCCCGAACTCAAGGTAGTATTTCCTACCGAGGGTATTGGGTTTGGCATCATGGCCGGGTTTGTCCCATCCCAAGCCCCCCAACCGCAAGCAGCTCACAAATTCCTCAATTTCCTTTTGGAGCCGGAAATCTCGGCCCAATGCTTTGAATGGCTGGGTTACTATTGCACTACTAAAGCCGCGGATGAATTCATCGACCCGCAATTTGCCGAATTCCTTACGTTGCCGTCTGATTTTGAGGGCGACATGGAAATGATCCAGAATATTTCTGCTGACGCTGAAGAAACCCACGCCAAAGTGTGGACTGAATTTAAGTCTGCTACCGGTAGCTAACTCGCGCTTATGGTCCGGTTCCTGTCTTGCAAAGTCCGGCACGGCGGGAACCGGAAAACCCCCAAAAAGGTTGCTTTAATTCGCCATTCACTATACAAGGTAGATAGCACCGCGAATCTGGTAACACTCCCTAGATCGAGCAAGCTTTTCTAATAGAAACAATAGGAAAGGATGAGGTCGTTGGAGAAGCCAAAAAGCGCATGGAAGACGGTTGTGCTTATGGTAGCCGGGGCTTTAGTTTTACTCATTGTGCTGGGTATGGGCGCGCCTTTGCACACTTGGGCCAAGTTTGACATGGACGTCTTGAAAAAGGTGGAAGCCCCCGTTCTGCCTGGCAACATCGTTTCAATCCCCGAGCCGACTTCACTGATGTACATAAACTTTTTAACAGACGGACAGGACTTGCCGGAAGAAAAAGATGTACCCGTCGATGGCATACTGCAGATTATTTCTGACGGCGTGTATTTTGAATGTTGGGCCCGTATGGAAATACAGGGCAATTCCTCGGCTGACTGGCCGAAGAAAAACTGGGAATTCAAATGTTATAAGGACGACACCATGTCCGAACGGATTTATATTAAGACCGGGAACTGGGCCGTGTCCAACAAAAAGTGCGTTTCCAAAGCCGAATGGAACGACCCCACTTTTGTCCGCAAGACCGTTATTGGTTTGATTTGGGGCGACATGGTCAATTCCAGGCTAGGCTGGCCCAAAAACGAAGTAGAGACTCCCCTTGTGGGAAACATCGACCAATCCGGCTGGTTTACAGGCGCCACCGGGCACACCGAGGGGTTCCCTGCCGTACAGCTAATCGACGGCGAATTCTACGGGTTAGCAACGTGGTACCGCTGGAAAGACACCGCAAACTACAATCTTGATCCCGATAACCCCCAGCACTACCAGCTGGATACTGGAGATTTCACCCCTTGGTGGGAGTTTACAGCCGATAACTTCAAGGCCAGATCCCCCAAGAAATGGGGAGACGAGCAAGAAGCAGATTTAGCTAGATTCAAAGAATATACCGGTAAAACGGGAGCTGACTTTGCCAAAGGTTTCGAGGATGCGTTCGATAAGCAGAACGCCATTGACTACCTGATTTTTATCCAGTTCCTACACCTGGCTGACAACACAGAAAACAATGTTCAGATTGTCTCGTACGACGGCCAGAAATGGTTCTTCCTTCCTTACGATGAAGATTTATCTCTTGGCATCTTTTGGGACGGTTCGGGCGTTCATTATTCTCCTGACACCATACTGGTGAACAAAGAATCCGACAGGTTTTGGAGCAAAGTGGCCAATGCTTTTCCCAAAGAAATAGAAGAAAGGTATGCCGAGCTGAGAGATAAAGGTATTCTTAGTGTCGATAACCTTTATGGGCATATAATTGAGCGTGCAAGCCGTTTCACTCCCGAACTTATTGAGGCCGAATACGAAAAGTGGCCTGATAAGCCTGATAACACAAGCCACGCGCAAATGCTAGAATGGCTTTCCGAACACATCCCGTACGTTGACGAGTTCTTCAATTACAAACAATAGTTGCAGGCGCTTGACGCAGGCAGGTTAGCGGTGGGAAACCCAAACTAATCGCGTTTGGGTTTCTCTTTTTCAGTAAATGGGTTCACATGCACCATACAGTGTTTTACATTGGGGAACCTATTTTCTATGGCATCGTGAACTTCGTGGGAAATCGCGTGGCTGGCGTCAAAAGGGATTGAACTGTCCACGCTAATCTCTAGGTCAACATAGATTTTGTTCCCAAAAAGCCTAGTCTTCAAACGATCCACGCCGCGCACTCCGTCCTGAGCCATGGCCACTTCACGGATTTCGTTCTCGGTTTCATCGTCACAAGCGCGATCGGTCATCTTGCCTATGGCATCACGAAATATGTCAATTGCCGCTTTAGCGATAAACACACTGATCACCACTGCCGCCACAGTGTCCAGCACGGGGAACCCTACCCTAGCCCCTAAAATCCCAAAGAAACCTCCAACTGAGGATAAGGCGTCGGAGCGGTGGTGCCAGGCGTCTGCCATAAGGGCGCCCGAGTTAATCTTCAAAGCGGCAGCCCGTGTGTACCAGTACATAGCTTCCTTTACTGCGATGGACACGGCCGCCATAACCAGAGCGATTGTGCCTGGAATGGTAATTGAACCGTAGTTGCCCGCCAAAATCATCAGGATTCCCTTGTACCCTATGCCGAAACCCGTAGTAAGCAATATGCCGGCCAGTATGATGGCAGCCACGCTTTCTAGGCGCTCGTGCCCGTAAGGATGGTCTTTGTCTTCCTCCTTGTTCGCAAGCTTGATTCCCACCATAACTATTACCGTGCTGAGCACATCGGATAAAGAATGTACCGCGTCTGACAGCATGGCCGCTGAATGGCCTATGAAACCCGCAAGCAGTTTGAAGGCTGATAGTATTATGTTCCCGATAATCGTATTTCCTGAAACGCGCATAGCGATCTCAACAGTTGTATTCGTCACTTCGGCACTCCCAAAGGTAGAATCACACTCTACTAGCATTGTACTCAAACCAAGCTGCAGGTGATTCACCAGCCGAATTCACCCGGAAAATACAGCCGACCGGAACCATGCTGGGTGACGGGAATGTCGCAACGACCTAGATCAGCGCTAACCTGTGTCTTTGCGGACTAGATCGGCGCTGACCTGTGTCTTTACGGACTAGATCGACGCTGACCTATGTCTCTACAGGCTAGATCCGCGCTAACCTGTGTCTTTACCGACTAGATCGGCGCTGACCTGTGTCTTTACCGACTAGATCGGCGCTAACCTATGTCTTTACGGACTAGATCGGCGCTGACCTATGTCTTTACGGGCTAGATCGGCGCTGACCTATGTCTTTAAGGACTAGATCGGCACCCTTTACCTTCTACGGCAGGAAAAAAGACGGCAACAAAGAATGCTTAGACATTGTCAGACCGAGGGGTATGAGCATGATTAGACGGTTGCCGATAGTTTTGGCAATACTTGTTACGCTGATTACAACGACTTTGGCGTACACACTGCTTCACGAAGGCGGTCACGCGCTTATGGCTATGGCTTTTGGCGCCAAGGTTACCGCTTTTGAGATCAATTTCTTCAGGGCCGCGCCTCATATGAGTTATTCAGGAGATCTGACATCGTGGCAGAGAGGTCTGGTCAGCCTGGCAGGTCCGATATTCCCGTGGCTCATCACCCTGGCCATAATTCCGTGGATTAAAAGGATCAAAGACGTTTTTCTTAGCCTGGGGGTTGCCGGTTATTCTGTGGCCTGTCTCGGGTCACTGCTACCCAATGCGGTGCTGCCCATTGTTTACGCTATAAGCGGACAGGGGATGGGAGAAGACGTAATAGGTTTTATTAACGGTCTCCGAGTTAACCCGTTCCTTGCTTCGGCTTTATTTGTTTTGCTTATAGCCTTCACCATCCGGTACTTTCTAAGAATAGGCCAAATTGGCCCCGTCTTCCTAAGACATCGGTTGAAAACTATTGTTGAACAAAATTCTTTTGACATAAATAAACCCACCATAATTGGTTTAGCCTGCCTTATCCTCCTTTTCGCTTTTTACCCGCAAAAGCCGACTGAAAACTTCGTCGACAAATACCGCAACTACGCGCAGATCGACTTATGCGAAATAAGCGAAGCTCCCACCACAGTCTGGGAATTTGAGTTGACAGAAGAAACAGTTATTGACCTGGGCTATCGTTTTAGCAATAACGACGAGCTTCTCTTGCAGATTGTTTCTCTTGGTGAGTCCCCATTGTTGTTTCACGCGGCTTCCGCCTCGACCATTTTTGATGGCACCGGGCCTGTCCCTCACGGAATATTCTGCGGCTTTCCTCTGGAAGCGGGGCGCTATGGATTACAAGTTACCACAACAGCAGACAAAGGATTTCTCGAGATAGGGCTAAACCTTAACGAACCTAGTCGCAGCGATCTGGAATTCGTGGAAATGTTGCGCTCCATTAAGGAGGGCAACTTTTCTGAAAATAGTTACGACGAAACAGGCTATGAGCTTGTGTTCCACGAACGATTCAACGGGAAAACGGACCAAATTGTATACAGCGTCGCCCCAAATGTTCGAAGTATGGAAATCAGTGCTTTTGTCGTCAGTTCATCCGCCGAATTTTCCCTGACTTATTCCGACGGGCAGTCAAACGATGCTATTCTTGCAGGATTCATAGCCACTGAAAAGCGCGGCATTAATCCCGGCGGCGGTGGGGAGTTCAAGTTTTCATTGGAACAAGGAAACGCGGAATTATTTTTGTACGTCAAAACGCCGTAAAGTGACTCATTTGGCCGCTTTCCATTCTTCAAAGAAAGCGCGGATTGACTGTTGACGTTTGTTGCGCGAAATGCTCACCGCTTTGTGGGCAACCCGGTACAATTTGTCGCTCAAAATCCATTTTTCCCTTGACCGCTGTTCCTCAGCAAAAAACACGAAGGCCGTCGCCCCCATGGTGTACACATTGCTAATCTCGTCGACCAATCCCGCGACCCGATACTCCTCGGGCGACATAATAGCAGGGTCCCCGATTGCCCGCCCCGTCCCGTTCATGTAACACTGCTTTGCGTAGAAATCTATATCGCAAATCCGAAAATTGCCACTGGAAAAATCGTATAGCATGCTTTGGTCATTGAAATCTATAGCAACATACCCTTGCTCTGCTACATGGACGTGAAATTCTACGATGCCCTCGAAAACTCTTTGCCTTTCTTCGGCGGGCAGCAGTCTGAATTTTGCGCACATTTCAGGTTGGGGGTATCCGCAGCTTTCGCCGTCGAACCAATCAAAGATGGCGACAAATCCACTGCTAACTTTTTCGGCATCGATTATGTTGGTCAACAAAGGGTGTCTTAAATCAGCGTACTTTGGAACAGCGTGTTTCAATATGGAGATAGTGTCCTCGACATCAATCGCTTTGTGTTTGTTTATGGTTTCAGCCCCGGCAAACTTGAGAAAATGCCGCCTGCCTCCTTTTTCGACCCCAAAACACAGATTCCCCGACGCTTGCCTGTCAAATACCCTGAACACTTTGCCGTACCTTTTGATGAAATCCAAATCAAAAGGTTCTTTTAGCCTAATCTCCATCCCGTCGAGGTGCTGAACAACCATGTTATTCCCCTTTCAATAGAAGGCTTGTCGTTACGTGGATTACACGAACGCTAACACGATATCCTGCCAGGCGTCGTTTGTATACCTATTCGTAGGCCTTTCCAATAAGCGCCGTATATGCCCCATGCAAGTTATAATTGACATGGTGTATACTATATTATATATATTGTTGCGGGGGCGGCATATGAAAAACAAGCGGATGATAATAGCCCGCGTGGAGCGGGATATGCGGCAAGAAGATTTGGCCAAGGCGGTGGGTGTCACGCGCCAAACTATCGGAATGATCGAGTCGGGAAACTATAACCCCACCCTGAACCTTTGTATCGCCATATGCAGGGCCCTCGGCAAAACTCTGGATGAGCTATTTTGGAGGGACTATCAATGAAGAAAAATGTCTCGCAGGATGAGAGAATTGAGGCGCAAAACCGAAAAATCGGTAGCGATACGTGCTATCTTTTGATGTTTACGCTTTTCGTCTCCATTTTGATACAACAGTATTCACTTAACGCCCCCTTTTCCCAGTACGCGGTGGAAGTAATCGCGCTTTTGGGGGCGGCAATTTACATCGTGGCGAGAAACGTGATGTTGGGCAATCTCGTGCTATTTAGGGAGAAATCGGGCAAGCGAGGAATCATCTCAGTTAGTGTAGCCTGCGGAATTCTAGTAACAGCTATTAATGGAATCTTGAACCACCTGAGATACGCGGAACAATACAACGGAAATCGCGGGCTTTTTGCGGCCACTTTAGCTGTGACTTTCGTATCGGCCACGGCCATCTCTTTTGTTCCTCTATTTGTGGCTTATCTATTTAACAAAAGAAAAAGGAAGGCTATTGACGAGCTTTTGGACAACGAAGAAAACAGTATCGGGTAGATTAAGGGCCGCGCGGCAGAATGACCGTTTTTCTCACACCGTGCCGGCTTTGATGTCTTCAATGATACGATCCAAAACCTGTTCCCTCGACTTGGACGTGTCATAAATCCTAAAGCCGTGTTTGGCCAAATGATTCGACATCGACCTGCTGAACGAAATGGCATCCTCGGCGACTTTTACGAGTTCTTCGTCATCCAAATGGTAGGTCCAATCGTCTTCTGTATCGTGTACCTTGAAATCGCCTATGAATTCGTCAGCCGTCTTATTGTTTTGTACTAACCCTATCAGGGAAAACGTATCCTTCATTTCTTCTATTCCATACATTTTTAGGATCGGCGATATTCTGTCGAACTCGAAGTAGCTCCCTTCCAGCACAAACCCGTTTTCTTTGGATAAACAGCCGAGAAAATGACCCAGAAACGGCGCCAAGTTTCGGGTAGTCTTTTCCCTGTCCCAGTTCAGCCTGATGTCCAGCTGCGGATATGCACGGTTGAATATTGCCGCAATTTTGTCAACGCTGATGACACGGTAATTCAGCTCCCGATTTACCTTTGCAGCTAACGTTGATTTGCCGGCCCTACTGGGGCCCGCAATGATGATGTTTTTACCGTTTATCATTTTGCGATTTTTCGGTGTACGGCCTATCCGACAGGGCGGTGTGCCCAAAACTAACACCTCCCCGGATGCTATCCAACGATTTTTCAATGTCTTTCAGAACAAGCAACCTCATGCTTTCTTTGTACTTGTCGATATTTGCATTTCGTAGTGCATCCTCTATGTCGTCTTTCAAATTGGATTTATGCCTCGCGATCAAAGGCAGGGCCCTTATGCACTGCCTCGCCGTTATGGGCTTATCGTCCGTAACGTGTTTCAAATATTCGCCTATGATTTCGTCGATTCTATGGTCCACATCCCACTTGGCATTAGCAGCGATAAGGAGTAACCCCCTTGTCCTGATGTACGAATTTTCGTCATCAAGCATACCGACAAATACGTCAAGAAACGGGTAGACAGCATTAGACCGGCCGCTCAAATCTTGCAGCGATTTCAAACACCGATACGCATGTTTGTGGTCGCCACTGGTCAAGCCCTCGACCAGGCCTTGAATGCTTAACATAGTCAGAATCGCCTCCACCCCTAGGTTCTATCCGTTTGCATCGAATACATCGGTCAATCGTTGACGGTCACAACAGGCCTTTTCCTATTCCTTACGCTGATTAAGTACATGGCCACCCTCTACATTACCTCCTTTGTATTGCATGTTCTTGAACCGCGGCATGAGGCTGTGAAACGCGTTGCCTGGTCCTCGTACATTCAAAGACAGGAGTTTGGAACAAAGCTGTTGAATTTTCCGGTTACCATGATAGACAAAACGTTGTATCGAATCTTGACAGGAACTTCGGGAAAATTCACTTTCCACCCAGGTCCTGGGCCTGGTTGGACCTGTAAGCCGCCCTCTACTTTGGAAGACATGGGCCTTTATGTTCACATACCATTTTGCCGCTCTCTCTGTTCCTTTTGTCCTTATACCAAAGTCAGATTCGACAGCAGTTTAGCGTCCCAATACCAGGCGGCGTTACAAAAAGAAACCGATATCTTGGCCAGGCGCCTTGAGGGCAGAGCGGTTTCCTCCATCTATTTCGGGGGTGGTACTCCCATGACTTTGCCCGGTGCTATCGAAAATGTGGTTTCTAAACTGTCCCCCTACCTCAAACAAGAGGCCCACATTGGGATTGAGCTGCACCCGGACGATGTAACCCAAGGTAATATAAATACCTTAAAATCCATTTCGCCCAACATCATATTGAGCTTGGGAATCGAATCTTTGGACGATCGCACGTTGGAATAC
>CAYPVF010000069.1:3870-9941 GCA_964414105.1 uncultured Eubacteriales bacterium | reverse complement strand
CCGTCCCAAACCAAATGAACGTGGAGATCGATAAGCCCGGGTAATATCCATTTGCCTCGCAAATCGTAAACAACATCCGCCTCGTTGTGCGTCAGTTTGGCACCTACCTGGACAATTCTGTTTTCTTCAATTTTGACGTCAACGCCCGCGATGATCTTCATGCTTTCAAGGTCCAAGGTGTGGGTGTTTTTCAGAACTAGTGCCACAGAACTCGCCTCCTGATTTCAAATGGCCACTGACAATTCCTAGTCTGGGTTTTGTTTCCATACCTTTGTCCCCAAAACCTTTCAAGATGAAGGTTTGTGTGGGAAGGATCGGGCGTGACCTATGTCGCAAAGGGATAGATCGGTCGCGACCTATGTCATAGAAGGATAGATCGGGCGCGACCTATGTCGTAGAAGGATAGATCGGTCGCGACCTATGTCGTAGAAGGATAGATCCGGCGCGACCTGTGTCGTAGGAGGATAGATCGGCCACGACCTATGTCGTAGGGGGATAGGTTACCCGGGATTTATGCTTCGTCCGGGCTATTTGATCAACAAGGGGTCCCTACATGGGTGACACTGCCGCGGCCACGTCGTCGATGTCAAAGCTAAGGCGGGCAGGGGGAAGGCTGTTCAAGATGATTTTACCGTATCCCCTGACCATAATCCTGGGGTCCAGCAGAACCACTGCACCGCGGTCGGTTTTGGTCCTAATCAGCCGTCCGAAACCCTGTTTCAGTCTGAGCGCCGCCAAAGGTAATGAATAATAGGTGAAAGGCTGGATGCCTTGCAGTTTCCACAGTTCCTCCCGGGCCTGCATAACGGGGTCGTCGGGAACGGGAAACGGCAGTTTGGTGAGGATCACGCACGACAAAGTGTCGCCGGGCACGTCGACGCCCTCCCAAAAAGAGTTCAGCCCCAGCAAAACGGCGTTTCCGTACTCTTTGAATTGTCGGAGCAACATGTCCCGGGGCGCGTCGCCTTGTTTCAAAACGGGGTACCCCTGCTCCTCGATTTTGTCCCTGTACTCGCTCGCTACCATGTCCAAGGATTTCTTGTTGGTGAAAAGCACAAAGGCACGCCCCTGCGTCATTGGGATAATCTCCAAAACCTTTTTCCCGATGTAGTCGCTAAAATCCGGGGAATTCACGTTCATCCCCCGACTGTCCCGGGGCACGCACAAACACGCCTGCTCTTTATAATCAAAAGGTGACCCCAAAATGAGCTCGGGAGCATCCTCAAGTTTGAGCATCTTCTTCATGTAATCAAACGAACCGCCAACGGCCAAAGTCGCTGAAGTGATCACGGCAGACGGAAGGTCTGCCCACAAAGATTCTTCCAGGTACGGCCCAACTTCGATGGGCGAACGTTTGACAGCCACAGAGACGCGTCTGCCTGTCCTTTGTGTTTCAAACCAATAAACATACAGTTCGCCGGAACCCTCAAGGTCGTTGACACTCTCCAAATCGCTTGCCAGAAGGGCAAAACGCCTTCTCAGCGCTCCCAGCTCGAACCTCTCCTCGTCGGGCAAATCGAGGTCCTCCCATTCCAGAAGCGAACCGCCCAGTTCTCTAAGGGTTTTTGAAATTACGAGGTCGATGGTGCCCGGTGTCAGAAGCCGTGCCCGGTCCCGCCCGCGAATCGACAGTCCTCTAAGAGCCGAGCCCAGCGCAGTCACAAGGTTATCAAGATTAGTACGCCAAGTTCGGGTGACATCTCTGTCCAAAACCTTGCCCAAGCTGCCCGTGGAAGCCCTGCGGATTGTGTCGTCAGCTAACCGCCTGAGCCGGTATTCGCTAACCTCGTTTCCCAAGCTGCCTCTGGTGACATCCTCAAGGTGATGACCTTCGTCGAAGACGACCCCCTGAAAGCCAGGCAAAAGCCCTGCTTGGCCGCGGCTTTCCGCGCTTACAGCAAGATGCGACACAAACAAAGCGTGGTTCACGACGATGAGGTGGCACTTCTCCAACTTCTTTTTCTGTTTTTGATAGAAACATTGGTCTTTGTAACGGCATTTTGTGGACATGCAACGGTCGCCTTCTGAACAAACCTCGCTCCAGATTCGTTCGAATACCTGCATGGGTAAAGTATCCCTGTCTCCGTCCCATTGGCCTGCGCCTATGATTTCGGACAACGACTTGAGCAGTTTGTCTTCATCATCGGGTGCGAACAGAGCCTCTTTTTCTTGGAGTTCCGAGTACTTGTCGTTCCAACGCCTCAAGCACAGGTAGTGGCTTCGCCCCTTGAAAATCGAGTAGGCCGGCGAAAACCCGGCTTCCTCGAAAATTTGGGCTACCAGGGGAATATCTTTTGCGTAAAGCTGATCCTGAAGGTTCACGGTATGGGTTGAGATTATGGCCCTTTTTGAAGTTCTAGCTGCCCACAGCAACGCCGAAAACAAATATGCAACCGATTTTCCCGTACCCGTACCGGCTTCCACCAAAAGGTGCCCGCCGTTGGAAAGGGACTTCCACACGGCCAACGCCATTTCGAGCTGTTGGGGCCGCTCCTCATAATCGGGTATCACCCGGGACATAAGCCCCTGGGGAGCAAAAGCCTGCCCCAGAATATTCTTGGGATCATCGGTTATAGAAAACGAAATGGCAACCACCTCGATTAGTGCGTTTGGCCTAGCTTTGCCAGCTCAGTCCATTGGGTCGTAAGGCCTAGCCGCTACCTTACCACCTACATTGCGCAACAAAATAGAGTTTCTACCGCAATTGTACGGGTTTTGGAGGAAGGAAATCAAATGCCCTGTGTCACGATTGTTTGGTAAAGAATCATTATGATTAGACAACTTTTTACAAGGAAAGACATGTTTTCGCTGCCATAGTCTTCTTGACAGGCCGCGATTCCTTAATAGAATAAGTGATATTGGCTCGCGGCATTGAATCTGTGATGTTGACAGGACTGGTGCTGCCGTAAGCGGGCGAAAACGAATAGGTCAGTGCGGAAGCAATGAAGGGCAGATTTAAGATGGTCACCCAATAATCTGCTCGGAGCTAGTGGTGAAACCGGCCGCAACCAGCGGTCGGTTTTATTTTTGTCTGAGGAATTCAATTGTTAACAGGAGGAGTGGCAATGGAAAGAAAGGTTAGAATCAGGTTATTGGCAGGCCTCATGGCGCTTTGCGTTTTGTTCGTGTCTGGGCTAGGGGCATTGCAGGCGCGGGCGAGTGAAGGTGTTGATGAAAGCCCGTTGCAGTTTCTTGATGAGCCTTATGGCGACAACCCCGACGGTCTTGATGGGCCCCAGGAAGTTGGGGTGCCGGAGCTTTACTACCCAAGCTCAAAAGGCTCCACGCTTTTCGGTGGGGCAACCAGACCTACGAGTCTTTCGGGCGGCCTTTTCCCTATGTCGGGTGAAGAGCTGGATCCCCACGAGGAAAACAACATTGAACCGCCGGCGCCTGGTTCTTTGTCCAGAAACAAGGTGGCAGAACTTGTTGAGGGCACTAGCAATCAGTGGAAGGTAACCCTTACCCTTACGGGCATAGATTTGCCTGCAACATCGGATATCGTTCTCGTTATCGATAGGTCAGGCAGTATGGGCGGAACCAGCGGACGTATGGCAGCCGCAAAAGCCGCCGCGGAAAATTTCGTAAACGGCTTGCTTTTGGAAGACAAGCCGGGCACAAGGATTGCTGTCGTTTCTTTTGCGACTAACGTTACAACCCATGCCGAGGGCTTCCAGTCTTTTTCGGGCAAGCAGTCCTTGTTGAGCGCCATATCCGGGCTGTCTGCTACGGGGGGCACCCATACTCAAGCGGGCATACGTCAGGCTAGGATACTGCTTAAGAGCAGTGTAGCCGAATACAAATACATTGTATTGCTCAGTGACGGTGAGCCGACTTACAGTTACAAGATATTTAACATCGAAGACCATCTCAATAACAATTATTTTACGCCTTCTTCCGGATCAAGCAGGTATACCAGAGACGATTTGAGCGAAGATAAATTTAACTACAACGCGAGTTCGTCTGCCGGTAGCGGGAGCAGCATGACCCAGCAGATAACCCAGACCGGTTCGGGGAGTAATCGTGTAACTTGGTATTACCATAACGGTAACAGCGCCATTGCGGAATCCAGGTTCGCCAAAGCTTCGCCCGAGAACGTGACAGTGTATTCAGTGGGTCTCACCCCCGGGGGTAGCGGTCAAGACATCTTGGATCGCATAGCTTCTCCGGGCAAATCTTTCGAGGCGACAAACCAGAATCTTACCGCGATTTTCCAGGCTATAGCCGGAAGTATTTCCTACGCGGCCACAGATGCTGTGGTTGTAGATCCCGTCGGTGAGATGTTTTCCATTCCCGACATCTTGGTTAGTGAAATCACGCCAAGCCCCGGAACTTCGGCGACTTTCAATTCCGAAGAACAGGTGATTACGTGGACTGTTCCCAAAGTCTCACAGGCAAATCCGGCAGAGCTTACGTATATAGTGCAAATCGATGATACTGCCGTAAGCGGCGTCGTTTACCCAACTAACGGGCCAACTTTTATGGAATACACAAATGCCTACGGGGAAGAAGCCCTCAAACATTTTCCCATTCCTGAAGTTGGCGTGGATGCGGGTACCATTGTTGTCCACTACTACAGAGTCAATTCGAGCGGTACTCCGGTTAATTCACAGGGTGAAGCTGTGGGAAGCCGGAGCGACGCGGAGCTTCTGTCCTTTACCTACCGTGAAGGCGACGTGCTCAAGTTTGATGAAACCTATCCGGTGTTTTTTGCCGGAGAAGATGGTACGGTGACCAATAAGCTCATCGGCAACGTGAACTATGCTTATCATTCAGCTGGGGATTCCAACCCCACGAACATTGTGCTCATTCCGGCAACGCCAAGTCAGCATGTTTGGTTCGCTTCACTGCCAACGGCGCCCGAGCTTGGAGTTACCGGCGGAACTTGGGAATACGATGGAAACTCTCATGGCGTTTCGGTTACCGGCGAGATTGAGAGCGACACCTTATCCTATAGGTACAGCACAGACGGCGGGGCCACTTGGTCGGCATGGCAGAGCGGAAATCCCGGTTTCATTAACGCGGGAGAGTACACAGTAGAAGTAAAAGCCGTGAATCCCAACTACGAAGTGCGCACGGGTGTTGGGATTGTAAAGATCACCAAAAAGGCTGCTTCTGTAACACCGGATAATAAGTCCAAGGTGTTCGGAGACGCTGACCCGGCTTTGACAGGGGAGCTTTTGGGATTCCTGCCAGGCGACGGGATAACCGCTTCTTACACCAGAGCGGCAGGGGAAAATGCGGGCAATTATGCCATAAGCGCCGCATTGGATCCTGTAGGCAAACTGGATAATTACGATATCACTTACAAGACAGCTGATTTCGAGATTACGAAAGCCACCACCGAAGACCTTACCATCACCGGCTATGAAGGCATCTACGACGGGGTTTCCCACAGCATAGCTGTTGGCGGCCTCCTGGAAGATGACTTGGTCGAGTACAGCACCGATGGCGGCGAGAGCTGGAATGAAGGTAGTCCGGGCTTCGTAGACGTCGGCGGGTATGAAGTACGGGTTAAGGTAACAAACCCGAATTACGATACCCGTGAGGGCACTGGCCACGTAATCATTAACGCCAGGAGCCTTACCATCACAGCCGACAACGTTTCCAGGCCATATGACGGCACTCCTCTCACCAAAGACAGCTACGGATACGACGTGGCTGACTTGGCGGACGGTCAAACGCTTGAGAGCGTAGCGGTAGCAGGCTCTCAGACCGATGTAGGTTCCAGCGCCAATGAGGCCAGCAACGCTGTGGTAAAGCATGGCGAGATTGATGTTACTTCCAACTACGACATCGAGTATGTTGACGGCGAGCTTACCATTACGCCGAAAGCTGCTTCTGTAACACCGCATAACAATTCCAAGGTGTTCGGAGACCCTGACCCAACTTTGACAGGGACTCTTTCCGGATTCCTGCTAGGCGACGGGATAACCGCTTCGTACACCAGAGCGGTAGGGGAAAATGTGGGCAATTATGTCATAAGCGCCACATTGGATCCCGCAGGCAAACTGGGTAATTACGATATCACTTACAAGACAGCTGATTTCGAGATTACGAAAGCCACCACC
>CAYPVF010000069.1:0-3770 GCA_964414105.1 uncultured Eubacteriales bacterium | reverse complement strand
AGACCGATGTAGGTTCCAGCGCCAATGAGGCCAGCAACGCTGTGGTAAAGCATGGTGAAACTGACGTTACTTCCAACTATGACATTAAGTACGTTAGTGGAACGCTTACCATTACGTCTATTGTTCCTCCTTACATTCCTGACCCCGTGATTCCGATTCCCGATGACGACATTCCTCTACTAAACACTGAGGATCACTTTGCTTACATCATCGGGTATCCCGACAACACGGTAAGGCCGGAAGGGCGTATTACCAGAGAAGAAGTGGCCGCAGTGTTCTTTAGGCTGCTTGATACCGAGTATCGGGATACAGTTCGTTCGCTCATAAGCAATTTCCCCGATGTTTTGGCCGACCGTTGGTCATCCAAACACATTGCGACGCTTGCTGCTTGCTCGGTATTAGAAGGCTACCCCGACGGCACGTTTAACCCCGGGGCCCCCATTACCAGAGCAGAACTTGCAACTATAGCTGCAAGATTCGATGAACTGGAATCCTTAGATTACAACGCCTTCCCGGACGTAGAAGGCCACTGGGCCGAGAAATACATCAACTCAGCGGCAGCTAAAGGCTGGGTAGACGGTTATCCTGACGGTACCTTCAAACCTGATCAGTACATCACTAGGGCTGAATTTGTGACCCTTGTGAATAGGGTGTTAAACAGAAAGGTTCTCAAGGAAAACATCTTGACCGATGCAAGGCAGTTCCCCGACCTTCTGCCCACTAGCTGGTACTACGAGGCTATGCAGGAGGCCATCAACAGCCACCTGTATGAGCGTCAGGAGGACGGTTACGAAATCTGGTTGGAGATTAACTTCCCAGAACTAGAAATGTAGATAGTTTCGGCTCACGCGTATAGAGGATAGGGATTCCGCCCCTATCCTCCTTTGATTTTCACGGCTGTGTCCTCAGCTGGTGCCATCACGCAGTCTACGGTGGGGGGTATCCCGTGTCTGAGCCCCAGGTTTACCCGCCCAATGTGCCTCACAGGCCCAAAGGAATTGTCCGATGGGTCCCGTGGGGTACCAAGGTCGTCGGTGTTGGGTCCTGCGGGGCCCACTACCCGAAGTTCGCCCACCCAATGTGCCTCGCAGGCCCAAAGGAACCGTCCTTTGGGTCCCACAAGGTACAAAGGTCTTCGACCTTTGGTCTCATTAAGCCCCGTAGGATACAAAGGTCTTCGACCTTTGGTCCTATCAGACACTAACCCCAACCACACGCTCACAAGGTTGGGCAAACGGGGGTCTTGCGGTGTTCGGCAACTGTCTTGTATAGTTTACTTCGTGTACCGATATACTTGCTACACGAAACTGTTTGTGGTAAAATATGATCTTGATGGAGAAGTATGATTTATCATACTTTACAACATTTAATTCAGGTACAGATGAATCATATAACATATGGGGCGTCTGTGACCACTAGGAGGGGGGAGTCCTTGAGCCATATACTCAGGGGGAAATTCTGTGGAGCGGCCACGGTCGGCGAAAGAGGCCAAATCGTGATTCCCGCCGAAGCGCGAAAGGAATACGGTTTGGGAATTGGCGACAAAGTTATGGTGTTTATGGGTCGGCACAACACGGGGCTTGTGGTGATCAAAGCAGCGCAAGTAACCAGAATGCTATCTGATACCATAGAACAACTAGGGAAAATTGTGGAAGAATCCTCTAAAGAACCAGAACCGTCGGCACAGCAATAGGCCGGAGGAGGGCGTTAGGAATTTGTCAATTTTACGTAGGCTAACAGGTTTTGCAAAACCTTATTGGAAAATCTATGTTGGCATCATGGCCATAGTGTTCATCATGACGGGTTTCAACCTTATTGAACCTATGGTAACTAGGTGGGTTGTTGACGAAGTGTTCGCCAACGGCCAATGGCACCTTCTATTGTGGGGCGCGCTTGCCATCATCGGGCTGTCCGTGGTGGGTGCGATTCTGGCGTATATCCAGCGCTACGGCATGTCATGGGCCGGACAAAAAATAATCTACGACATACGCAAAACGTTGTACGATCACCTTCAGCAATTATCTTTCAGCTTTTACGACGAAGCCCAAACTGGGCAACTCATGTCAAGGGTCACGGCGGACGTCGAGCATACACGAATGTTTTTGTCAAACTCGCTTATACAAATTGTGGCCGCTTCGGTCAGGTTTGTAGCCGCCTTGGCGCTCATGATAAATCTCAACTGGCAGTTGACTTTGGTAGCCATGATACCTGTGCCGCTTCTTATTTGGCGGGTCCAAATCTACGCCACCATTTTGCGGCCCCGATATTGGGCGATTCAGCAGCTATTGGGTGTCATGACCGCAACTCTTCAGGAAAACGTCACAGGCCAGCGAGTGGTAAAGGCTTTCGCCCGAAAAAGCCACGAGATGGAAAAATTCGAGCGCGACAACATGAACTATCTGGATAAGAACGTCGAAACAGTTCGGGCGTCGGCGTTTAACCAATCGATCATGACCTTACTTACAGAGGCCTGTTTGGGGCTCATTTTGTTCTGGGGCGGACGCCAAGCTCTTTTGGGCCAGCTTTCAATTGGTACCCTTATAGCCTTCAACTCACTCACCCTTCAGACGCTTCAGCAAGTTCGTATGCTGGGTATGTGGGTTAGCGGCGCCCAAAGGACAGTGGCTGCCGGCGAGAGGATTTACGAGATTTTGGACACCGAGCCCACGGTGAGGGATACCCCCGACGCAGAACCTTTGGACAACATCGTTGGCGAAGTCACCTTCGAGGATGTCAGTTTTGCGTACGACGGCGCGAACATGGTTGTGAGTGACATCAACCTCAAGGTTTCGGCGGGCGAAACAATAGCAGTCTTAGGCGGGACAGGGTCAGGTAAATCTACCCTTATAAACCTAATACCGCGTTTCTACGACGTAACAAAAGGAAGTATTTTGGTGGATGGCCGCGATGTTCGCGATATTACCTTGGAAAGCTTGCGGCAAAAAATAGGTGTGGTAACTCAGGAGACCTTCCTGTTTTCTTCGTCGCTCAAGGACAACATCGCCTACGGTAACCCCAACGCAACAGAAGAACAAATTATGGAGGCTGCCGAAGCCGCCCACATCAGCGACTTTATCGACACATTGCCCGATGGCTACAATACCGTCATCGGCGAACGAGGTGTCGGCCTTTCCGGCGGGCAGAAACAACGGGTTGCCATCGCCAGAGCTATTTTGATGGACGCAAGAATCCTGCTGTTGGATGAGTCTACTTCAAGCGTAGACGTGGAAACAGAAATGCAAATTCAGGCAGCGTTCGCGAGACTTCTACACGACAGAACATCGTTTATAATCGCCCAAAGGCTTTCTACCATAAGAAACGCCGACAGGATCATCGTTTTGGACAAAGGCAGGATTGTGGAAGAAGGCACACACCAAGAGCTTTTGGAAAAGGGCGGCATATACACGGCTATTTACGACCTGCAGTTTAGAAGCCAGGAAAGGCTTGAGTTTGAAAACGAAGTTGCTTCGGCACAAGGCGGTGACAACTAATGGGCATGCGCGGCGGTCGGGGTGGACTCGACGTTGGAAACATCGATCTAAAAGACCTTGATTTTTCGCACCTGGCGAGAACCAAGGATTTTGCGATACCTTTTGTTAAACCTTTGCTTTTGGCCATGGCTTTAGTGGCCGCAATAGCTTATTTAGGGTTAATGGGTCCCCTCATCATAGGTCAAATACTCGACATTATACCCTTGGGCGATTTGCACGGCCTGTATATGTTGGTGGCTTGGTACTTTGGCATACAGTTTGTTTTGACAATACTGAGGT
>CAYPVF010000068.1:0-10565 GCA_964414105.1 uncultured Eubacteriales bacterium | reverse complement strand
ATTGGAAATATCCCGTTGGTGCCATAGTGCCACATTTTCCAAAGCGGCCACGGCAAACCCCCTGATAAGCCTGGCGGTGCCCGTGATCTGCTCGAGACCCACGGGGTTTTTCTTATGAGGCATGGCGGATGAACCTTTTTGACCCGCGCTGAAAGGCTCCTCTATTTCCCTAACTTCGGTGCGGGCCATCCCTCTTAGGTCTGTGGCGATTTTCTCCAAACTGGCGGCAACCACAGCCAAAGTGGTGACGCAGTACGCGTGCCTATCGCGTTGAACTATCTGATCCGAAACCGAAGCCGGGCTGAGGTTCAATTTGCCGCAAACGTATTCCTCGACTTTGGGGTCAACGTGGGCATATGTGCCCACCGCGCCTGACAGTTTTCCAACAGATACATCATCCCGGCAAGCTTTAACCCGCTTGAGGTTTCGACGCATCTCCTCATACCATAATGCCAAAATGAGCCCGAAAGTCATGGGCTCGGCATGTACCCCGTGTGTGCGCCCTATCATAGGCGTCATTTTGTATTGCTGGGCCATATCGCCTAAGACGCCCAGCATTTTTTGAATGTCTTCCATTATGACACTGAGCGCGTCCCTTAAAAGCGAGGACAATGCCGTATCCACTACATCATAGGAAGTCAGGCCGTAGTGTATGTATTTGCCTGGGTCGCCCGCGGACTCGGCAACTTGGCTTACAAAAGCTATGACATCGTGCTTTACTTCTGACTCTATTTCCGCGATGCGTTCCACATCGATTTGGGCGTTCTGCCGAACGGCTTTTGCTGTACCTTTTGGGACTTTGCCAATGGTTTCCCAGGCCTCAAGGGCCAAAATCTCTACCTCAAGCCATCTTCGGTACCGATTTTGGTCGCCCCATATTTGCATCATTTCCGGTCTTGTGTAGCGAGGCAGCATGCTTGTCACTCTCCGAATATCCTTATTCCTATTGGGTTCTTGATATCCGTATTGTATCAGTTCCGCATATGCCTTAAGTAAAAACTTGTTGATAATAGTTAGGTTCCTAAGTATAATGAGATTAGCTTAGGTACCTAACTGTTTTTAGCAAAGGAGACTGACAATGGATAATTTGAAAACCGCCCCGATAACCGAAGAAATAGAAAGATTGGCAAGGCAAATCAGACGATTCCTGGCCCGCAACGAAACCCACGTTAACAGGCTAGACCGACTGCGGCTGATTCTCTTGGAGAATGACGGTATCAGCCTGCGCGGTTTGGCCAGGCTTTTGGACATCCGCCCCCCTTCTGTCACTGAGTGGGTAGAAAAACTCACCCAAGACGGCGAGATTACCAGGGAGCGCGACCAAGATGACAAAAGGGTTGTCCGTATATCGCTCACGGAAAAAGGGCGTGAACTCGCCCACGCTTCGAAACAAAAGAAAGAAGAATCCGGGGGGATTTTCGCGGGTTTTCTAGCAGATGAAGAAGCTGAAGCGTTTGTTGAGACATGCAGAAAACTTACAGCTTATTTGAGTAAACAGGACGATGCCCACGGAGGCCAAGGCGACTGCGAGTATTACCACTGGCATAGGCACCCACATAAGTCCCATCACCACGATAGGCACAGGCATGCCACAAAAGAACCTGAGGAGGAATCCAATGGGTAGATTCGGCGGGCGGGGAAGGTACTTAACAGATGAAGAGTTAGCCAATGGACCAGAAGTGACGCCAATACTTATCAAACGAATTTTCTCGTATCTTTTGCCTTATACCCCGCAGATGATATTTGTTGTTTTTTTGATAATTGTGTCGTCGGCGTTGTCTCTTTTGCCATCTATAGTCACGGGGAAAATAATCGACCAAGGGCTTGTGGGCGGGGATTACGACATGCTTGTGTTCTTAATCGGCGTGTCATTCGCGGTGCTTGTAGCATCCAATCTGATAGACCTTCTAAACAGCTACCTCAACACGTGGATAACCCAGCATATTACTTTCGATATGAAGGTCAAACTGTATTCCCACCTGCAGAGCATGTCGCATAGGTTTTTTTCTACCAGCAAACAAGGGGAAATCATTACCCGCATGACCAGTGACATAAGCGGCGTGCAGCGCGTGGTTTCCGGCACTTTGGTGAGCATAATCCAGAACATATCCCTTGTAGTCTTGGCCCTTTTGGCCATGTACCAGAAAAACTGGGTGCTGGCCACCATGGGCATTGTTCTGGTACCCCTTTTCATTATCCCCACTAAATCTGTAGGGAAAAAGCGGTGGGAAATAACGAATGTGGTCCAGAGAAAGAACGATGACATTAACCAAATTCTCAACGAAACGCTTTCGGTCAGCGGCCAACAGTTGGTAAAAATGTTTACCGGCGAAAACAAGGAGTATGAAAAATACTACGTCACAAGCAAAGAAATGACCGATCTCACTATTCAAGAAAGCATCGCGGGCCGCTGGTTCAGGCTGGTTATGAGCGTATTTACCAGTATAGGCCCTATGCTCATCTATTTGGTGGGCGGGTTTCTGATGCTTCGGCGGGGCGATACAACGCTTACGGTGGGGGACATAACAGTTATGGTGACTCTACTTGGCAGGCTGTACCGTCCGGTGAACTCGCTTCTAGATATACAGGTTGACGTTGTTCGCTCCATGGCGCTCTTCACCCGAATTTTCGACTATTTCGACATGCCCATAGAAATTCAGAATTCCCCTAATGCCATAATCCCAGATTCATTTGAAGGAAACCTCAGCTTTCAAAAGGTGAATTTTCGTTACGAACCCGACAAGGAGATACTATCCGACCTGTCTTTTGAGGTACCCAAAGGGCGATCGGTTGCCATTGTGGGACCGTCGGGGTCGGGGAAAACAACTATCACTAGCCTCATAGTGCGCTTGTACGATGTCGTGGAAGGGGCTGTGAAGTTTGATGGCATAGATGTCCGTGATTTGGATTTGAAGTTCTTACGCCAAAACATTGGCGTGGTAACGCAGGATACCTACCTTTTCAACGGTACCATACGGGAAAACATGCTATATGCCAAGGATGACAGCACACAAGAAGAAATCGAAGCTGCCTGCAAAGACGCCAATATACACGACTTCATAAAGACCCTTCCCAAAGGGTACGACACCGTGGTCGGAAATCGCGGAATAAAGCTTTCAGGGGGCGAGAAACAACGGCTTTCCATAGCCAGGGCAATTCTAAAAAACCCCAAAGTCATAGTGCTTGATGAAGCCACGTCTTCGTTGGATTCGATTTCCGAGAGCCTGATTCAGGATGCAATCGAACCGCTTTTGAAAGGGCGAACCAGTATTGTTATCGCCCACCGGCTTTCCACAGTCATGTCCGCCGACGAGATTCTGGTGCTAAAGGACGGGAGAATTGCTGAAAAAGGCACTCATAGGGAGCTTTTGCTGGAAAAAGGCGTGTATACCGAACTGTACGAAACACAGTTCAGAAAAGCTTTGGATGAGCAACAGCAAATTCAACAGTCTACGCCAAATACAGTGGCACACCGTTGAATTCGCAAATATCGGGGCTATTTGTGCTTTTTAGTGGTGCTTCAATGCCAGAAAAATGTATGTTAACCCTATCAAAATGTATATCTCAGGGATGTGGGTGAAATAGTACAGAATATAGGATAGTCCCAGCAGCATATAAGGTAAATTCACTTTTTTGAAACCCATGGCCCATTCACCTCTGGCTATTCGTTAACCGCCTGCAGACGCAAGCCGACATGAACTAATCATACCACAGGGTTACATAACGGGGCTTATTCCCACTCAATTGTCGACGGCGGCTTTGAGGTGATATCCAGAACAACCCTGTTGACATCGGGTATCTCGCTTATTATTCGATGGGATACCCTGTCCAACACTGGGTAAGGAAGCCGAGCCCAACTTGCGGTCATGGCGTCCTCGGATTCCACAGCGCGAATGGCTATAAGGTACCCGAAGGTCCTTTTGCCGTGTGTTACGCCGACACTTCTAACGCCGGGAATAACACAGAAGCATTGCCATAAGCTGCCGTATAGGCCCGCGGCCCTAATCTCTTCATCTAAAATGCTTTGCGCTTCCCTGAGTATCTCGAGTTTGTCAACGGTGACCTCACCCAAGACACGAACCCCCAACCCCGGGCCAGGAAAAGGATGCCTGTTCAAAAGCTCCGGCGCCAAACCCAGTTCGCGCCCCACAAGCCTTACTTCGTCTTTGAACAGGTTTCTTACAGGCTCTAGCAGTTTGAGGCTCATTTTCTCGGGAAGCCCGCCTACATTGTGATGGCTTTTCACCACGGTGCGGTAACGTGAACCTGATTCAATCACATCAGGGTAAATAGTGCCTTGCACGAAAAACTCGGCTCCGCCAAGCTTCACTGCTTCTTCTTGAAATACCTGTATGAATTCTTCTCCAATAATTTTCCGCTTTTCTTCGGGATCAGACACGCCCGTTAGTTTCTGCAAAAACCTATCTTGCGCGTTGACGAGATGAACATGGATGCCCGAACGTGACAGCAGCTCCACAACAGATCGCGCCTCGTTTTTTCTTAGAAGCCCGTGGTCCACCAATATGCAGCGCAAATTGTGGCCCACGGCCCTGTGAACCAACGCGGTGGCCACAGTGGAATCCACTCCACCCGAAACTCCCGAGATAACCCGGGCGTTCTGCACCAGGCTTTTGATACTATCCACAGCTTCAGTGGCAAACAGCTCCGGCGTCCAGTCAGGCGCCAATCCGCAGACTCCAAAAACGAAATCTCCCACAGCCTCAATGCCGCCGTCCCAGTCTGTTTGCTGCACGTCCCAGATAGGGCAGCCAATCTGGTAGACGCTGTCATGGGGTTTAGCATCAGAAGGAGCATTTTGATCGCGGCTGGAAACAATCACACCACCCGGTCGCTGAGTCGCCTCGGCATGGACGGCCTGATATATGTCCCGGGCTTCAAAATCTCCCGACACTACCTGGCAATAAACCCTAAGCCCCCTTACCTTTCTAGCCAGAAGCTCTACATCAGCCCCTCCGAAATCCAGAATGACAACTTGATTCTTCACGCTAGAAATCCTCCTTTTGGGGGTCAAAAACCCGGGCCATCGCCAAGCTTTGTTTCCGCCTCTCGGCAATTGTGTGGCAATTAAAATTCAGCGCAACAATTGATGATCATCAATGTACCACCTGCCCACGAATTACTCAAGGCAGTTTCTTGTAGGCATAGTCGCAATCTGTTGACGGAAAATCTAGCAGCATGACGGAAAACTCAGCACTCCGTCGGAAAATCCAGCGACCTCCAGGCCTGCCTGCCGGAATTTCCGCCACCTCCTAGGCTTGGCTGCCGGAATTTCCATCATCGCCGAGCAAAGCCTGTACAAAAATCCATCAGCATGACGGAAAATCCATCAGCATGGCGGAAAACTCAGCGCCCCATTGCAGAATCTAGCAGCATCTCGAAGAACTCGGAAGCTTTCCGGAAGAACCGGCAGGCGGCCACCGGCCATGAAATCCTTTATCGCCCGCGCCATCTTCAAAGACAGGAGAACTCCGCAAGCTCAGTGAATCTTATAGTGAAGATAGGAGGATGCTTATGTGTGCCAAAGAAAGCAAGCGACCCCTTGGCGCCAGGGATCTTTGGTCTTTTACCTTTGTCGGGGAGCCCGAACTATCCAAAGACGGCCGGCGCCTAGTCTGGGTGCAAACTACTATCAATGCAGAAGAAAACCGGTACGAATCTGCTTTGTACCTTGCCTCAAAAAACCGCGGAACCTTCCAAAACGAAAGGCGGCTGACTTACGGAAGGCGCACAGACGGAAAAGGCGCCACGGATCGCTCTCCGCGTTTTTCGCCTGACAGTTCCCGATTGGCTTTTATCTCAAACAGGAGCGGCTCAGCCCAACTGTGGCTGCTGGACATGGCAAATGGAGGGGAAGCTAGGCAAGTCACCGATTTGGCAGACGGCGTCTCGCAAATCGCCTGGTCGCCTGACAACCGGCACATTGTATACATATCGAAAGAACCGAAACCGGAGCAAAAGCCTGTTGCCGGAATCCGCACTGACGGTGAAGTTATTGTCGTAACAAAACTTCGATACAAAGCAAACGGGGTACCCGGTGTAGTAGATCCAAGACCCTCCCATGTGTACATGATCAATGTGGACGACGGCAAAGTAAAACAGCTTACTAACGGCGATTATTCGGATTCGGAACCCACCTTTTCCCCAACAGGCGACACGGTGGCTTTCGTTTCCTGCCGCAAGATCGACAAAGAGCTTAACATGATACCCGATCTTTGGACGGTGCCCGTTGAAGGCGGAGAACCTCAAAAGCTCACAGATGGAAAAGGCCCTATACGAACCCCTGCGTATTCGCCCGACGGGCAATGGATAGCAGTGCTGGGCCACGAATCTGGCGAAAACGGTGTGCAAAACACCGAAATCATGGTGGTTCCCGCATCCGGCGGCCCCATAAAGCATCTTTGGGGGGATTTCCAGCGAAGCGTAGGCTGCGCTATAACAAACGACGTTCGAGCCGACGGGGGAAGCCCCGGCCCGTACTGGGCCAACGACAGCAAAACCATCTATTTCATCGCCTCACATAGAGGATACTCGGGCATCTTCCGGGTAAACCTTGAAAACCCGGGCGTCGAGCTTACAGGAGGCGCTTTCCCTGATAACATCCAAGCTTGCCCGCAGTTTCCATCTGTGGTGGTATCTCTAGCAATGATTGATCTTGGCGCGGGTCAAATCGCTTTCGCTTTTCACGGCGGCACACCCTTAAACCCGGGTGACATATATGCTGTTCAAACCCGCGGCGGCGCCTGCGTTCCCATTGACTCCGCATGCGCCCTTGAACAAATTACCCGAGTGAACGAAGACCTGCTATCCGCAATTGCCCTAGTGCCCCCGGTGCCTTTCACCTTCCAAGCAAAGGACGGACTACAACTCGACGGGTGGATGATGAAACCGGCATTTTTCGAGGAAGGTTGCCAGCATCCCGCTGTTTTAGAGATTCACGGCGGCCCGCACTCTGCCTACGGGGAAGCCTTCAATTTTGAGTTTCAGCTACTGGCATCCAGGGGATACGGTGTTTTCTACTGCAACCCTCGAGGCAGCTCAAACTACGGACCGGATTTCGCCGCCAAAGTGATAGGCGATTGGGGCGGAATGGATTACGAGGACATTATGTCCCTTAAGGACTACATGGATGAAGTGCCTTGGGTAGACAAATACAGAACATACGTAACAGGGGGCAGTTACGGGGGTTACATGACAAATTGGATCGCAAGCCACACCGATCGCTTCAAAGCTGCCGTCACGCAGCGGAGCATAAGCAACATGTACACCAAATACGGGTGTAGCGATATCGGCTGGTACGCCAACAAAAAGGGGATGGGCGGACGTGACCTGTGGGACGACGAGGAATTCATCATGGCAAGGTCGCCCATTCGTTATGCCCCGTCAGTAAGAATCCCGCTTCTGATAATTCACAGCGAGCAGGACTATCGGTGCCCCCTTGAACAGGCCGAACAGTGGTATGTCGCCTTGAAACGGCTTGGCAAAGAAGTCGAATTTGTGAAATTTGCCAACGAAAACCACGAGCTTTCGCGGTCAGGCAAACCGAGGAACAGAGTAGAACGCCTAGAGAGAATTGTAGGATGGTTTGACAGGCATCCATAGCATTAAATTACTGGGCCCCCGGCGCCGCTTTGAAACATGGCCGGGGGCCTCGCGTGCGAAATGTCGCCTGGAATCAAACAGTCATAGAAGCAAAGCCGCCCTCTGCCTTCTCTTTCTTTCGGAACGCTTTCCAGTAAACAAGGCTTGCCAGAAGATACAAAGCCGCGGTAAAAAAGTACGGAACCTCGTATCCAAGCTTCGCCATCATTATACCGGCCACCGCCGCGCTTATGGATCTCGACACGTTGTCGGATATCCGCATTAGGCTGGACATCTTGCCGCGCCTAGAGGCGTCGATAATCTCCATGGAAAAGTTGGACGCCACCGGACTTGACATGTTCATAAGCGAAGAACGCATAAAAAGCGCTACAGTAACAAGATATATGTTGGGCGGAAGGGCAATTAGCAGCAGAAAGGGAACCGAGGCTATTTGAGTACCAACAACGGTAGCCACTTTGCCGTAACGATTGGCAAGGATAGGCGCCATGAGGGCCGCCAAAGCAGTCGCCCCTTGACTTAGGGATAAGATAAAGCCGACCGAAGCTGTGTCCACATGCAGTTTCTGGGATAAGAACACGTTGAAAAACGGAATAACCAGCCCCGCGCCAAACCCTATCACCAAGTTATATAGAAGAAGGTTTTGTATGTCGCGCTCTTTTGCGGTACTCACAAGAGACGAAAACTCTGCCCATATCTCGCGCCGCCTGGCTTCGCGTCTGGCCAGTGGATCGCCCGATTTTACGGTTTTTTGCGCTTCCCCTTGGTCAGAAAGACCGGGGTTCTTGTTCTCTTTTATCTGGAACGCAGGCACGACGCCCACAAAGGTGACTACAGAAAACACGACTAAAGAGAATTTGAAGGCGGGCACCGTGCCCCAAGACGCCACTTGCTTTGGTAAGAACCCGCCTAACATGCTGCCGATCATGCTCACAAACATGGACAACGAAAAGTTGACGCCGAAAAGCCTGGCTCTGTCATCGGCTGAACTTGATTCCGCCATAAGAGGGGCCCCCGATGTTGCCTGGCACACTTGGGCTACGCCCACGATGCAAGAAAACAATATCATCATGCCAGGCGAAGAAAACACCGCCATGCCCAGATACCCCACGGTGGTCAAAAGCCCCGCCGCGACTAGCACTGGTTTACGCCCAAGTCGGTCTGAAATCATGCCCGCCGGAATAGCCCCAACTGCCGCCGCCATCATTCTGGCCGATAAAATGGTTCCTAAAACCGTTTCGTCGAATCCCAACGCCAAAATATATAATCCTTGCATAACCCCGAAAGCTCCCTGAGCCAAAGAGCTCATAGAGACTGTGGCAAGGTATAGGTTGGCGTTCCTTTGGAACCCAAATATCTTGGGTTTGCGCGTATTTTCCACGTTTTGTGTCCCTTATCTTGTTATGGTCATGATGTATTACATTTTTAAGGTTTTATAATACCCCTAACTCCTTTCCAACCTTGCGGAAGGTTTCCACGGCAAAATCCAGGTCGGATTTTTGGTGGACGGCCGATAGCATACAACGTATGCGGGCCTTGCCCTTGGCCACGGTTGGAAACTTTATGGCTGAAGCAAAAATATTTCGGGAAAACAGTTCTTTGGAAAAATCCGACGCCACTTTTTCGTCCCCAAGCATGACCGGGGTTATTGGGGTTTCGGTTTTACCCGTATCGAACCCGGCTTCATTTAGCCCCTTTCGGAAATATGCGGCGTTATCCCAAAGTCTTTTCACAAGCTCATCACTTTCCAGCAAAACATCAACTGCCGCCAAAGAAGCGGCTGTATCGGCGGGAGTAAGCCCCGTGCTAAACAAGAACGGCCTTCCCTGTTGTTTCATGTAATCGATTAGCACCTTGGACCCTGTTATATACCCACCCATGACGCCGAAGGCTTTGGAGAGGGTGCCAACCTCTACGTCCACTCTTTCCTCCAAACCGAAATGGTTAACTATGCCGCGCCCGCTGTCGCCTAAAACACCCTCACCATGGGCGTCGTCAACCATTACTATTGCGCCGAATTTTTCGGCGACGTCCACTATTTGGGGAAGCGGAGCTATGTCCCCATCCATGCTGAACACACCGTCGGTTACCACCAGCATCCGGCGGGTTTTTGGCGCCAATTCAGACATTTTCGCTTCCAAATCTTTGGCGTTGTTATGTGCGTATCGAACAACCTTAGCTTTGGATAGTTTGCATCCATCAATTATACTGGCGTGATTCAGCTCGTCGCTGAAAATCAAGTCGCCCTCACCTGCGAGAATGGGAATAACAGTTAGGTTAGCCGTAAACCCCGCTTGCAGCACCAAACATGACGGGGCGTGTTTGAACGAGGCAAGCTTTTCTTCCAGTTCCAAATGAATTTTCTGAGTACCGGAGATTGACCTTACAGCCCCCGGGCCCACACCGTACAAATCGATGGCTTCTTTTGAAGCTTCCTTTATCGCCGGCATGTTGGCAAATCCCAAATAATTGTTGGAACACAAGTTCAAAAACTTGGCCCCATCAACCGTAAACCATGCACCCTGGGGCCCGTCGATGGTTCTTATGGGATTTAACAAACCTTGTTCTTCTAAAGCGCGAAGCTCTTGCGCCAAAAAATCCAATTTGGCCATTACTCGATTCCCCCCGGGTAAAGAATGACTTTTCCGCAGTCACCGGACGTCATAAGGTCCATGCCTTTCTCATAATCCTCAAGGTTCATCCTGTGTGTAACCATTGGCTCCAGGTTAAGCTGACCTGATTTCAATAACTCCCTCGAAGTAAGCCAAGTGTCCCAAATCCGTCTGCCCGTGATGCCCTGCAGCGTCAACCCACGCATGACAATATCGTCGGAAAAATTGACAGCCAGAGGTTTGGCGGGAAGCCCAAGAAGCGCCACACGGCCGCCGGCCCTTACCAATTTGAACATTTGGGCGTAAACAGAAGCCGCGCCTGACATCTCCAGCACT
>CAYPVF010000067.1:0-11130 GCA_964414105.1 uncultured Eubacteriales bacterium | reverse complement strand
ATCCCCCAAACTCTGCAAACCTTGACCAAGCATCAACGCGAATCTCTTGCAGAATTGCCTTGGCTTCAGCCACATGGGCCCTTTTCTTCATCCCCGTATAAGTCGGATACGCCACGGCTGCCAAGATGGCGATGATGGCCATGACTATACCGAGCTCTACCAGGGTAAAACCTCTCTGCGATGTAAGAATTCTCCGCTTCTTCACTTTGTTTTCCCTCCGTGTTTCTTCCAAATTGTTACTCCCTTTGCCTTGTGCTTATGTAAGCACCTCTACTGCCTTAACTATGGGCCCCATGATGGTAACTGCTAAGAAGCCCACTATTATTCCCACAGCTCCAATTAGAACGGGCTCAATTAGGGACGATAAAGAAGCTAACATACGGTTTACTTCACCCTCGTAAAACTCTGACGCCTTCAAAACCATCTCAGGAAGCGTGCCGCTGCCTTCCCCTGCTGCCGTAAGCTCACAAAAAAGTGCGGGAAACGCCTCAGTTTTACGCATGGAATCCCCAATTCGCCCTCCTCTTTCAACCTCCTTCCGAATCTCAGACGACGCCTTTATGTAAAGCGCCGAGCCTGTAGCCTCACCTGCGTATTCGAGAGCCGGCAAAACCCTGGCACCGCTTTCCAAAAGAGTAGAAAAAGTTTTGCCGAACCTAACCAAGTAGGAATTTCTTAGAATCTTGCCCCAGCCCGGAATCTTCAAAGCAATTCTCTCCGTAAGACCCGTAGTATCTTCTTTCTTCAAAAGCCTTTTCGCTACAAAAAAACCCGCCACCAACACGCCCAATATCCACAAAACATTAGCCTTTAAGAAGTTGGAAAGCTTAAGAAGCATCAAAGTAGTTGCAGGCAAATTATCTGCACCAAGCATGTTAGAAAAAGAAGGTATAACGAAGAACAGCATAAGCATCACAACAGCCACAACCACTATCATCACAAAAGCCGGGTAAATCATAGCAGACTTAACTTTGGAATCAAAATCGTGAGACTTAAGCGCCTGCTCACCTATGTAACTCATGGTTTCAGACAACGTGCCCGACGCCTCCGAAGCCTCTACGGCCTGAACCTCCCACTCCTCAAAAAACTTCTTGTTGCCGCCCACCGCTTGGCTGAACGACATGCCCTGCTCAAGCCCTTCAGCGGCAGCCCTTATAGGAGTAGCGATAGCCTTGGGCGCTTCGGCAGCCAATCTATCTAAAGCCGTCCTAAGAGGAATACCGGCCTTCAAAAAAGCCCCAAGCTCCATCATAGCCATGCCCTTATCGACCTTGGAAACAGTAGAACGCCTTGAGAAAAAGCCCCCGAAAAGTTCCCCGGTGCCGGTCCTTTTCACAGACGTTATAAGCAGCCCCTGGCGGTTCATCTCCTGAAGGAATAGGGACATATCGTCCACCTGCGCCTTATCCACAACACGGGCGCCCGTTTCCTTATTAACCGCCCGATACTCATAAAGAGCCAAACCCTATCCCCCCTCGCTTCGCTGAACCTCAACTAATAGTGAACCGGGTCAGTTAGTCTTGTCCAGTTCTAAATACACTAAGCACTTCGTCCCATGTAGTCAACCCATCAATTACCTTTCGAGCCCCGTCCGCTAGCAGGCCATCGTGCCGTTTAGCTGGGTTAAGCTCGGGATCCGACTGCGGATCGTGAGACTCCAAATACCTTTTGCGAAAATCGTCGTCAACCAAAATCATCTCAGAAATAGCACTCCTGCGCTTGTAAGCCCTATCGGGACAACCGATACACGGCCTGGTAGTGCCCACAACCTGCACCTTCTCGCCGTTGGGCACACCCGCAGCCTTCATAACCTCGTCGATAATGGGCTGAGGCGCCGTTTCAGTGTACTTGCACCATGGGCAAATAGTCCTAACAAGCCTTTGGCTGAACATGGCCACTATGGAAGTAAGCGCAAGATACCTGTTGACCCCCATATCCTCAAGCCTCGTCATAACCGAAATAGCGTCATTGGCGTGAATAGTCGTAAGCACCAAGTGGCCCGTAAGAGCCGCCCTAAAAGCCATCTCAGCCGTTTCCGAGTCGCGTATTTCGCCCACCATAATCACATCCGGGTCCTGCCTCAAAATGTGGCGAATCACCGTGGCGAAGTTAAGCCCCGCCTTTATGTTCACCTGGGTGTGGTTTACCCCGGGAATAATGTACTCCACAGGGTCTTCAACAGTGACTATGTTTTTGCCCGGCTGATTGACCACATTGAGAGCTGTCGCCAAGGTAGTGGATTTGCCCGAACCCGTAGGCCCGCCCACAACGATCATACCGTGAGGAAGCGACAAAGCCCTGTCCAGCTTGCCTTTTACCTTGGGAGTAAGCCCAAGCCTGCTGAAATCCAAGTGTTCCGTGGTTTGCTCAAGCAAACGTATAACAGCCTTCTCCCCAAACACCGTAGGCAAAGTCGACAGACGAAGGTCGTACTTCCTGTTGTCGATAATCGTGGAAAACCTGCCGTCAAGGGGCAGCCTTTTTTCCGCAACGTCCATCCCGCCCAAAACCTTCAAACGGGTGATGATAGCCTCGTGGTGCATCCTGGGAGAATCCCCCGCAGACTCCAAAACCCCGTCGATTCTGAACCTAACCTTGGTTTTATCGGGAAAAGGCTCGATGTGGATATCCGACGAACCCCGCCTGGCTGCCTCAAAAAGCAAGTTGTCTACTATTGCCACCGCGGGCGAATCGTCTATCCTGCCCTCGCCCGACCCAGCCTGATACACTCCGGCTTCCTGGGTAGTGAACCCCTTACTGCCGCTGCTACCGGGCTCAAGCCCCTCTTCAGAATCAGGAATCTCGTAGTAACGGCGCATGGCCTGGTCGATATCCTCGGGAACCGCCAAGTGAGGAAAAACCCTGTACCCGGTTTTAGCCCTTATATTCTCAAGCTTATTGAGGTCTGTGGGGTTTTCCACAGCCAAGTCAAGCGTGGTTCCCCTTATAAAAAGCGGGATAGCCCGGTAACCCTTGGCATCGGCAGCCGTAAACAACCTAAGCGCCGCTGAATCCGGAGTGGTTGTTCGAAGATCACAAAACGGCGTTTGGAGCTGCTTTGCCAAAGCCCTGTAAAACTGCTGGGCCGAAAGCGCCCCCATGCTTATGAGAACTTCCCCAAGGCGGCCGCCTGATTGTTTTTGAATCTCCACAGCCCGCTCCAGAACCCGCTCAGAAATGGTTCCGTCGTTTAGTAAAATGGCGCCTATTCTGCCGCCTTGCCCTGGCCCGCCCGTTGGATTACTCACCCGATTCCACCTCATCCAATACGTCGTCGGCAGACACAATGCCCTGAGAAACAAGCCTTTGGATGTGCCTTGCCATAGTAATCATTCCTAGCCTTTGCCCTGCTTCGATTGCCGAGTTCAACTGTTGATACTCGCCTGTGCGGATGAGATTCCTCACCCCGGGGGTAGCCACCAAAAGTTCATATGCCAAAACTCTTCTGTTTCTGTCTGTAGTGGGAAGAAGCCTTTGCACAAACACACCGTTGAGAGCCCTTGAAAGCGAGTGCCGCGCCATCTCCTGCCTGCCCGTGGGGAACAAATCCACAAGCCTATCCAAAGAACGGGAAGCCGACGGCGTGTGCATGGTAGCTATGACCAAGTGACCCGTTTCAGACGCCGTAAGCGTAGCATCGGCGGAAGCCGGGTCGCGCAACTCGCCCAGGACTATGATGTCGGGGTCTTCCCTCAAAGCGTCCACCAAACCCGTGTGGAAAGATTCGCAATCCATACCCACTTCTTTTTGGGTTACTATGCCTTTGTAGTGGGGAAATTCGTATTCGATGGGGTCCTCGATGGTTATTACCCGAAGCCCCTTGTTGTCCAACAGGTGGCGGACCAAAGCCGCCAGCGTAGTGGATTTACCCGAACCCACAGGCCCCGTAACCAGAAGCAGCCCCCGCCTGTTGCATAAGTCTACAAGAGTGTTGGGTATACCCAGCTCAGCCACAGCGGGAACCTGGGTAGCTATAAGCCGCATGCTCACGCCCAAACTGCCTTTTTCGTGGAATATGTGTACCCTCATGCGGCCCATGTTCTCCACGTAACAGCTTAGGTCGAAAGCGAATTCTTTGCTATGTACTTCTTCCTTGGCAATTTCGGGCCTATTGGTGCGTTCGGCCAGAAACACCAGGGCTTCGTCTAAATTTTCCTGGGTAACGGGCGCCAGGCTGGAAGGCGCCAGCCGACCCGCCACTCTTAGGGTTGGCGGAGCCCCTTTTACCAGGTGAATGTCGGAAGCCCCCGCTCGAAAAGCGCGGCTTACCAGGCTTAGCATGTCTATTGCCATGGGCTTACCCCCCGATTTCTGATGCCCTTTGGACTTTATCTTAGGCTTAAGCGTTATATCTGTCTTAATCTGCGATTTCCCATTATACGCAGCTTTGTTGTGTGATATTTGTACTCGCTGTAGAATTTCGACAAGAAACCACTACCCGAAACCTGTCTTAATCTCATTATCGGCGGTTAGGTGAAGGAAGTAAATAGTTGTTTTGGAAACTAAGTTCAAAAGGAACACCCAAAAGGGGAAGGGGAAAGCAGTTTAGGCTTTCCCCTCAACAAGCTGTTATTTGGCAGTAAGCAGGTTATATAGCACCTGGGCCGCTTCAGCCCTAGTGGCAGTATTCTTGGGATACAATCTGCCCGAGTCGCCCGAAACCATACCCGACTTGACCAAGAGGCCAACCGCTTCCAAAGCCCAGTCTTCCACATCTTCGTAATCGCTGAAATCTGCCGCGTCTGGCCCGATCACCCTTTCGGGTAGGCGCCCTATAGCCGACAAGGTCCGGTACAAGAATGCAAACATTTCCTGTCGACTAATGTCCTTATCAGGGTCAAACATGTTGACTCCCACCCCAAGAGATATGCCGCTGTGCTTGGCTTCAGCCAGGTAGCCCGTGTAGTAGCAATCGCCCGCGTCGGCGAAATTATCCTCGGAGGCTTCTTGAGGTTCGATACCGTATGCGCGCATGGCAAGCACCAAGAACTGGGCGCGGCTCACCTCGGCAGAAGGTTCGTAGGTTCCGGCATCTGTGCCCTTTGCTACCCCTCTGGCAGCCAAAAAGTTCACGGCTTTTCGATACCAGGCGCCTTCGGCCACATCGCCAAACTCCACTTTGTTGTATGCCACGGCGTAATCGCTGAAGTGGGTCACAGAAAACACTACAGATTGGGTTTCGGGGTCGTAACGCCCATTGGTAATCGGCACAGCGTTACCCGCTCCGTCAATGTACCAAACCACGATGCTTTCGGGATTGTCCTGTTCTTGCTGACTTGGCACATACGGAATCCTCACTATGACAGGGGCCGAAGGATTTTCCCAAGGGGTTTGCACTCCGTCTACATCCAAAGTCAGGCGCACAACAGGGCGATCACCGATGGCTTCTTTCAAGTCGTCGGGCAGGTCATCGGGTTTACCCGCGCCCAGGACTATCTCGGCTTTACCGCTAAGCCCTGTATCCGCGAACATGTTTCCCGGGATTCCCAAGCTGCCCACGGGTGTTTCTACGGTCAGTACACCTTCCGAGGCCCCCGAAAGGGCTTCCGACGGGATAGCCGCGGTGTAGGAATTTGCCCCGGGAACCGAAGGCAGTTTCACGGTTGCCGTACCCTTTTCCAGAAGGGCTGCGGCTACTTTCTCTAGATCCACCGAGACCCGGTTGTTTTCCGTGTCTACAGTTACAGCGATGTTCTCGCCGCCGGGCACTTCAGCCTCATAGCCGGGCGAAGCCGTCGGGCTTGTGGCGCCGCCGGTTGGGGCATCACCCGTGGGAGCATCGCCGTCTCCCGTTGTAGGCGCAGTCACCGTAAAGGACGCTTCCGCGTATTCGCCGCCCTCGTACTTGGCGACTCTCACGGAATAATCTCCCGGAGAAAGGTCAGCCTGAATTAGCGCCGTAAAGACGCCCTCGCTTACACCAACTGTTTCCATGAAAAGCAGCTCATCTTCAGAAAACACCATAACCGCAACGGCGTAAACTTCGTCACCTGCTGTTCCCTCTACCGAAATAACGCCGTCGGAGTAGCTCGCTTCCAGAATAGCCACTGTAAAGTCGCCTGAACCCGAAGCCGCCGCTGGGAGGCTCAAGAATCCCCATACCATGATGCTACTCAGCAGCACAGCCACGATTTTTCTGTACGTTGTTTTCATATTCTTATCCCCCTCACGAGCCTCGCGGCCAAGTGACGCCGGCTCCGGAGCCAAAATACACGCCGCCAAATTCGCCGGACTCTGTGGGGTCGGCTTTTAGGACGATGACGTTTATCTGTACAGGGGCATCGGCGGCATCGGGCGCCTCATACAGAAGGTAATCGCAGCAACAGCTGAACTGGCTTACCGAAGGATATATGAAAACCCCGTTTTCATAGCTTACATCGTCGCCAAGCGTTGGAGGTTCCAAGCATGGCTCGGTTATAATTCTTGTGCTTTTGGTGCCATCTTGATAGGTATATGTCACATACAAACCGTAGGGGGCTGCGGTTTCCAGATCGGGTATATAGTAGGTGCCGTAGACTCGGTACAGATTTCCGTCGGAATAGTCGATTACCGAGCCGTTTTGGGTGCCGTGAAACACCCCGGACCGGCCGCCCTCAGACCCAATGTACTCCTCCATGTGAACGCCCACACGGTGGAGGTGCAAATCCCTGACCACATCCCCGTTTATGGTCACCGTGAGCGTCACGCTGTCGTAGTAGTCGGAGAGAAACTCGATTAAATATGTGTTTTCGGCTGTTTCCCCCACCCTGTACCCGGCGGAGTCGCCTGTTTCAATGGCAATGCTGTTGGCTGCGCCCAAACCCTCTGTGGGCAGTGACAGGACAAACTTGTCGTTCCCGAAGAACACCTGAGAAGTGTATGGGCCGTCGGTGAGGTCGGCATAGCGGTTGAGATCCCACGCGAACGTCTTTTGCTCGCTGAAGCCCGAGGGTACGGTGACTTTCACGCAAAGAGCGTCATCTTGGATAACGTAGAAACCGTATAGGTTCAGATCCGTACTAAAGCTCAAAAGGTGGAACATGCCACGGTTGAAAGGCAGCATAATCTCGCCATCCGCCGCTCTGACTTCCAATTCGGGGTCCATTGGAGCCGCTATGAAATTGCCGTACCCCAGTATTTTCATGGTTCCTGAACGCATGGCGGGGACGCCAAATTCTCCGGCACGCGAGGCTTCTTCATCCATAACCCGTATTTTCACTTGGCAATCGTCGCCGGTCATTCTGAAAATGATGTCGGACATTTCTTTTACGAGATACCCGGTTTCCGAGAAAGTGTCTTCGCCAAAAATCACCGCAAACTCGAATGTGCCGTAACCTTCGGTGTCTATCGCACCTGTTTCAATATCATCTACCGAGATTTGGTCCGGGGTAACAGCATATCCGAGGTCGCCCAGCAGTGAAATCATGGCGGCCTTTAGAGACTGTTCGCTCAGTGCATCCTCAGCGAGTAAAACATAGTCCATCTCGTCCAATCCGCCAATATCGATTAACGTGAAAACTATTTCTAACGTCAGGTCGCTTCGTACATCGTCCAAAAGGAACACCAGTGTACCTTGTTCGCCGCAACGGATATTGAACGAGCGATCATCCACGTAACCGTCATCGAAAGCGACCGATGCCTGGGAAACCTTGTAACCCTGGTCGGGGGTAATCGTGAATTCCAGATCGCCCCTGTGCAAGACCTCAACTTCCCCGTTTTCGAGCCCTTCCGCTGTCACCGTGCCGTTCACGGGATTCACCAGGGTTATTGTGTGAAATGTGCCGGCCTGGGGGTCATCGTTGGGGTCGTCCTCGAAGCCGTCTGTATGCTCAACCCACTTGCCGGTTGAGTAAACAAACTGACCGTCGGGATCCGCGATTTCTTCTTGGCCGCGGTCTGTGAAGAAGCTTAGACCGATTATAACCAAAGGCGGCTCCGCACCGGGGGGATTATCCAAAGTTATTCTGCCCCAGCCGTCTCCCGTGACGGAACCAGAGTTGTGAATCTCTGCGCCTTGGGCAAAACGAACTTCTCCCGCAATCGTGATTTCGCCGGAATTTTCAAGAATACTCGGCTTGGACTGGTCTCCTCGAAACTCCAGGCGGCTTTGGTCTTCCGTCACGACCACACCGTCTTGCAAGTTATTCAGCGTGCTGCCGCAAAATTCCAGGCTGCCTCTCACAAGTAGTGTGCCTTCGTTGGCTAGCACGGCGCCCCTAGCCTCCAGACGCCCGCCGGCATCCACCTGGATTTGTCCCAAGTTGGTTATGTAACCGCCGCGAAGTTCCATGCGGCCTTCGGCTTCAACCGTGATTCCCGCATCGGAATTGACGGTGACAGTTGCGGAGTTCAAAGACACCGGGTCATTTGCAGCAATTGTTACGTGTTGGGTTATGACGTACTCACCTGGTGCGGTTTCAAAGTCCTCTAAAGCACCGGGGTTGTCGCCATGCCCGTGACCGGGGTCACCGGGGTCATGACCTTGGCCGCCGCGAATCCATCTGGAAGAACCTTCATCGTAAACAAACTGACCGTTGAGATCTTCGCCTGAGATTGGGTCTTCTGCGTCGTGATTTTCGTAGAACTCAAGACCGCTTATGTCCAGCATCTGTCCCCCTTCTGAGGGGTTGTCCAGAGCTATTTCGCCGTGCTCAGTCCCGGAAATAGAACCCTCGGGACCTTGGTTTTGAATCTTTGCGCCTTGGGCAAAGCGGACACGTCCCTCAATGGAAACCGTGCCGCCTTCTTGGTTATCAAGCTCGCCGCCTATAAACTCGACCATGCCTTGTACCGAGAACTGTCCGCTGTTCTCGAGCTTTCCTACGTCGCCATTGTCTTCCCAAAACTCCATACGACCGGGTTCGGGGGGTTCGCCGCCTTGGTCGGGATCTACAATTATCGTACCTTGGTTAACCAGCGTGGCGCCCCTAACCTCGAAGCGCCCGTCAGCCTGCACGTTGATTTGTCCGTGGTTGGTCATTTGACCGCCGCGTAATTCAACGCGGCCTCCGGATGCAACGGTGATTTCCGCACCGGATTCCACAACGACAATTGCGGAGTTCAAAAACACAGAGTCTGTTACAGTGATTGCGGCATTCTCACCTACAACGTAATGCCCGGAGTCTTCGTCGTAGAATTGAGCGAAGGCTCCCGGCGAGCTTTGCTGCGGGGGGTGCGGTTCATTCTCGCCCTCTTGGGCTAGTGCGGGCTGCGCCAGTCCCAAGCACAACAAGAGACACAGAACCAGCGCGATGATTTTTTTCATGACACTTCCTCCCGATTTTGTTATCCTTCTTTTGACTGGGGGCAGGGAACGGCCGCAGCGCGCGCATTGGCCGGACAAGCGGGCCTATGTCTTGAATGCCGGCTGTAATCCCCAATCCTTGGATTTGTTTTCGTAGCGCGGCAAGAGTTTTTGAGATCAGAAGCGCCACAGACCGGCAAAACACGGTATAGGTTTGGTATAGGTTGAAGTAAAACAGCTCCAAACCATGATTGCGGTGTCATCTGTAACGGGGGGAGCCGCATTTATGAAGCGAAGTCGATTTGCCCTTTATTCAACTGTTGTGTGCATAGGCTTTCTGTGGACAGGGGCTTCGTACATATCCCATATGTACCGCCTGCAGCTTTTTTTCCCACCCGATCGGGTAGATATTGTAGTCCTTCGGTGGAATTATGTGTGTCAGGCGCTTGGTCTTGGATTCTACGCGTTTGGGCTTAACCGGTTTTTGGGGAAGGTCTCCAACAGCCGGACTTTTGTATTGCTCATACTTGCGGACGCTACTTTTATGTTACCGGCCCTTTTGGGTGCCGGAAAATCCCTGGTTCTTTGGTCGGGTCTCATCATGAATTTTTTCCACGGAACTATCGCCGCTGCCTACCTTACCCAGTTGGGTGCGTTCCTTCCAAAGGAACAGCGGGGGCGCGCTTTTGGATACGCCTATGGCGGGGCCAGCCTGTTAAATTATCTTCTTTCCATTTTGAAAGACGGAGAACTTATGAAATCTCAAGGCGCGCTTTGTGTCTGCCTTCTTTTCGCGGCTGTCAATATATTCCTTGTGCTTAGAATTGAAGAATATCCAAAGACAGATATCGGCACCGCAGGCCGCCGTGGGCTAGCGGGAAACCATATGATTCTATTGTTTTTCACTTTGATTCTCATGTCCGCGCTTGGTTCTGTGGGGTCCGACTTTCAGTTTCAAGCCATAGCAGACCAAAATGTGAAGCTGGAACTGTCAAGATCCTTCTATAGTATAGGTTTGGCGGCGGCGGGGTTTGCGTCAGACAAAAGCCGCAAACTTGGCGCTGTGTTGTGCTACGTAAGCCTGGTTTTCCCCTTCGCACAGGTTATTTTGCGAGGGCAACCCACGCTTATCGCCTTTGCATGGGGCCTCAGTTACGTGATATTGGGGTTTTACGCGGTTTACCGTGCCATCGTTTTCGTGGACTTGACCGATGCCGGATTTCGGTTCCTGCCTTTGGCGGCGCTGGGACTTGCCGCGGGCCGGGTCGGCGAGGCGCTGGGCACTTTTGTTCCCGATAGTGCCCTTGAACAACCTGTGACAGGTACGTTTGTGGTCTTGGCTTTATTTGTTCCCTTGACGTTTATGTTCTTCGGCTTGTACCACACCATGTATCAGAGACATCCCGAGCCGCCTCACCCGGGCACCTCCCATACGGTGCAAGACGCCCCCAGGCTTTTGGAGATAAAATGCGGGCTTACCAGAAGAGAAGGGGAAGTGATGCGCCACCTTTTGGCTGGACACACAAATGGCGAGATTGCGGGTATGCTGTTCGTTTCAGAAAGCACTGTTAAGTTTCATGTGGGAAACCTTCTAAGGAAGACAGGATGCTCCAACAGGGCTGAGGTTGGAGAACTGCTTGAGCGACTGAGCGCAGGGGCGTTTGGCGAAGCCTCTTTGGGGGAAAACGCGGGCCGCTTTCCCCCAACCAACCGGCTTTAACTCAACTTAACACTCGCTGTATCCGCAAGCCAAACACTTCATGCAGCCTTCCACGTGAACCACGTTCCAGGTGCCGCAGGACGGGCACAGCCCGAAACGCTTGCCGGGGGCAAGCGGCAGAGTGTCCTGCACGGGGCCTGACCCTTCTTCCGAAGACTCCGATTCCGAAGTGCCCGTACCGAGGTAC
>CAYPVF010000066.1:0-11222 GCA_964414105.1 uncultured Eubacteriales bacterium | reverse complement strand
ATTACCAATAAGGACTATCTAAGGTTGTCGTTCTTCATATATGTGGTTCCCATTTTGTGTTTTTTGGCCGGTTTGGGCATGGGTAGGCTTTTGGGGGGATTTCTTGGCAGTGCTGCTGTTTGGGGTACGGTTTTCGGATTAGGTGGTTTGGCGACTTCTTTTTTATGGCTGCACAATTACGACAAAGCGGCCCAAAAAGCCGGCCGATATTTGCCCACCGCCCGGCCTTTTCTTACCTCGTTTGATCGGCTATCCCGGGATTGAGTTGGCCTATGCCTGACAGTTTGGGCATGTAACCCCCCTCGGACAAAGCCGCCACAAGCTGCTCGTAGGAATCATTCTTCACCACTAAATGGCACGGGCCTACCCGTTCTTTAAGGTATGACCTGATCTTGGGATACAACATGAGCTCATCGGCGAGCTCCGGGGTATCACATTTCAGCAAAATGGTGTGTTCGAACTCTATTCTTCCGTACGCGCGGCCCCAGTGCGCTATTGAATAGGCGACATTTTGAGGCACCGGCACTTTGGAGTGCCGGTTCAAAAATTCCAATATGGTTTCAGGTGAATAAGAATGAACCAAGGCCTGGTAAACCGAATCGCGCGTAAGCTTATATACCATCATTTGGTCGGGCTTTACCAGTTCGGCGAAAGCATCTATGGACCACAATAGCCTGGGTTCTACAGTGCACGGCACCAACACTTCAAAGTTGGATTGAACGTAAACATGCTGTTCTAATGGGATATCGGGGAATTCCGGCGTCAGGCCAAAAAGCGCTTTTCCGGTAAGGGTCGGCCTAACGTGAATCCCGTTTATTCCTTTTGTGACTTCTAGTCCGCCCAGGTATTCCAGAAAATCTATAAGGTTTTTCTCCACCCGAAGGTTTAGCCCGTGGGGCGAATGAGTGGTGGAAAGCGTATCCATTTCCGTCAAAATGGTCTCCAATGAAAGAATGGAACCTTCAGGGGTTCTCATAATAATCCATAGAAGCGTTTGAAGGTCCACATCTTGGGACGCGAAAGACGAATGCCAGTATTCGAAAAGGTCTTGCCGCCATTGGGTGTATGGTTTATCCATCCATTCTTTAGCCTTGGGCCCTATCCGCAAAACGTTGTTTTTTTCTTCAACAAGGTCTCTTGACCTGGCGAAATACAAAAGAAAAGCAAGGCGCGGGGCATATCTCACTGGGAACAGGGTTTCGTCCATGGTTTCCTCATCTTCTTCGATGAGAATTGAGATATCATTCTGCGCCTTTTTAAATATGGTTCCTGACTGAGTGAGTTTGACCTCGTTCTTACGAACATAAGACAGGAAGAGGCATATGTGCCGAAGTGGGGTTGCTACATCCACACCATGCCGCGGCGTAAACCTGGTATCCCCCAAAGCGGCGGCATCGAATATGTCAGACAAGAAGAAGTCGGCAAGTATGGGCCCGAGATCAGAGGGTACGAAGTAAATATGTCTGTATTCCTCTCTTCTGGTGAACACCAAACCCCGCGCAATAAGCGCTTCTATAACTTTTGCGCCGTTTCTTCGCCACTTCCTGGATAATTGGTTTAGCTTCTGATGGCATTGTTCTATAACCACCCCTAGGCCTCCGGCCGCAACAGTTATAAGCCTTAATGCCAATACTTCCTCTTGGTTAAGCCCATTCATGGCTACCATGGCGTTTGCGGGCACCAACAGATGGGAAGCTACCCTGTTGGCGAGGACAGCTTCCAGGTCACTTTGTTTCTGCAAATCGTCGGGTTTAGGTTCTTCAATGCCATAGAAAATGGCGATAGACTTTACTCTCTCATGAGGAGCCGAAAGCAAGGCTTCATACAATATCATTTGGCAGCGCCTTCTTTCATGCTTTCGATAAAGTGTCCTGACTCCCAAATTGTGTATTTGTAACCTTGCTCGGTCAAGAAAAGTTGGCGTTTTTGTGAGAAAACCTGGTCTTTGGTGTTTCGCGTTACCAGTGAATAAAAGGTGGCGCTTTCCCCTTGAGGTTTTGGCCTAAGAATTCTTCCCAGGCGCTGCGCTTCCTCTTGGCGTGAACCAAAAGTACCTGAAACTTGAATTGCCACGTTGGCATCGGGGAGATCTACCGAAAAGTTTGCCACCTTAGAAACTACCAGAACCTTCAACTCGCCGGTTTTGAAAGCGCCGTACAGATTCTCCCTTTCCGCGTTAGGGGTTTGCCCATACAAAAGCGGAGCACCCAGGGCTTTGGCGATAGTTTCAAGTTGATCAAGGTATTGGCCGATAACAAGCACTTGGTCGTTTTGGTGGTACGACAAGATTTGCTCCAATACTTGCAGTTTGCTGGGACTTGTGGCCGCTATCCGATATTTGTCCCTCTCGCCTGCTACAGCGTAGGCCAGTCTGTCCTCGGGTGTGAGATCCACCCGAATTTCATGGCAGTGGGCTTGCGCTATCCAGTTTTGTTCCTCTAATTCCTTCCAAGGCTTATCGAATCTTTTGGGCCCGATAAGGCTGAACACCTCGTCTTCGCGCCCGTCTTCTCTAACTAGGGTAGCGGTAAGCCCCAGCCTGCGCCTAGCCTGAAGATCGGCGGTGATTCTGAACACAGGCGCCGGTAGAAGGTGAACTTCGTCGTATATAATCAGTCCCCAGTTTCCTCTTTGAAAAAGATCGAAATGCGGATAATCGTTTGTTTCGCCTTTTCGGCGGTACGTGAGCATTTGATAGGTAGTGACCGTTACAGGGCCTATTTCCTTGGATTCACCACTGTATTCCTTGACCATATCGTCAGTTAAATGGGTTTTATCCAAAAGCTCATTCTTCCATTGCCGCAGCGCTACCACGTTTGTCGTCAGTATAAGCGTGTGCATGGAGACCTTTTCCATTATGCCCATACCCACAATGGTTTTGCCCGCGCCGCAGGGAAGAACCACTACGCCGCTTCCCCCGTATGCGCTGCCCCCTGACCAAAAACCATCCCGGGCAGCGGTTTGATACGGTCTTAGGGCAAACTCATTTCCTTGCAGGGTTACATCCCTCAAAGAAAAATCCAGATAGTCGCCGTCTTTGTAACCGGCGAGATCTTCACAAGGATAACCCATCTTTATCAAGGCTTGCTTCAGAGCGCCCCTTGCGTAAGGAACAATGGTTACGGATAGGTCGGAAGCGGGGCCTTCAATAAAAGGCGAAGTTTTATCGGAACGCTTTATCTCTTCCAAAACAAGTGGGTTGGTGCAGTGCAAAACAAGCGTTTCGCCTGCGGTTTCCAGCCGCAGAATACCGTATTTGCCCATAGTGTCTTGGATGTAAACTTTTATGTTTTGGGGCACGGGATACCGGGAATATTTGGCCAGGCTGGCCAGAACTTCGTCGGTGGTGAGGCCGCATGACGCGGCGTTCCAAAGGGATAAGGGCGAAAGCCTGTAAGTGTGCATATACTCGGGGCTTTTCACCAAGTCTGAGAACCTCATAAGGCTATCTCTGGCATTCTCGTATGCGGGGTTTTCCACCTCCAGCAATATGGAGCCATCGCTTTGAACTACTGCCGGGTTTTCTCTAGACATTGGTTCCTCCAATAAACACAATAAAGTTCGTTATGGGAAAGTCGCCCCAAATAATTATCTTTCCACGTCGCACACCCCAAAACCTTCAAGTTGTAAGAAGATTCGCTGCAAGGGAGATGGCTTGGGAAAGCACCAGGGTCGGCAAACATGCCGGCAATCCTATATAATTCTGTTGTCGAACAACACAGGCGGTGTTTATATTGAATGAAGTTCAGCATATTTTAAAGGATCTAAACCCCAAACAGGTGGAGGCGGTTACTCATACTGAGGGGCCTTTATTGATTCTGGCCGGCGCAGGAAGCGGGAAAACCACCGTTCTTACGAGACGGGTTGCGTACTTAATCTCCCAGGGTGTTTCCGCTCACAATATTCTCACCATTACTTTTACGAACAAAGCGGCGGAAGAGTTAAAGTCGAGAATCGCTGCCATGTTGGGGGAAAAAGCGCGCGGTATATGGGCCACCACGTTTCACTCGGCTTGCGCCAGGATTTTGAGGACGCAGTTTCCCGAAATCGGCCGTTCGGGCCGGTTCTCCATATTTGATGCCCAAGATCAAGTAAAAGTGGTTAAGGCATGTCTAAAAGAGTTGGATTTGTCTGAGAAACAGTACTCTCCCAGAGGGATGCTGCATTCCATATCCGATGCTAAGGACCGTCTTATGACTTCTTCTGCTTTTCGCGCCAATGCGGCCACTTTTTACGAAACCAAGGTGGCCGACGTGTATGAAATGTACCAACGAAAACTTAGGGATATGGACGGTCTTGATTTTGACGATCTTCTCATGGAAACTGTGATCATGTTTCAAGATTATCCGGCCATTTTAGCCAAATATCACGAACGGTTCAGATATATTATGGTGGACGAATACCAGGACACCAACCGCGTCCAATACGAATTCACCAGATTGTTGGCAAAAAGCCACGAGAACATAGCAGTGGTGGGGGATGACGACCAAAGTATTTACACTTTTAGGGGCGCCGATATCAGGAACATATTGGAATTCGAAAAGGATTATCCTTCCTGTAAAGTTGTGAAACTTGAACAAAACTATCGCTCGACCCAAGCCATTCTAGATGGCGCTTTCAATGTTGTGCAAAATAATATAGAGCGCAAAGAGAAAAGGCTGTGGACCCAGGCGGGAAAAGGTCTGCCCATAACCGTTTACGCGGGACAAACTGGCGAAGATGAGGCGCGGTTTGTGGCGTCAGAACTGGAAAGCCTTATGGCCCAGGGAATATCTTTGGGTTCGTGCGCAATATTATACAGGACCCACGCCCAGTCACGTCTGTTTGAAGAAGAGTTTGTATCAAGGGGCATCGCGTATTCGGTTCTGTCAGGTTATAGGTTTTACGAAAGAAAGCATATTAAAGACGCCATCAGCTTCCTAAGGATGGTGGCATACCCCAAGGATGCCATCGCCTTGGAAAGAATCGCAAACGAACCCCCGAAAGGCATTGGTCCTGCCGCGATAAGAAAGATACTGGGCTTTGCCGACAATAATAATTTGGGGATAGCCCAGGCAATGCTCCAGGCAGATTCCATAATAGGCTTAAATAGAAAGCAGAAACAGTCGATTCTGGACTTTGGTTTGCTCCTGGATGGCGCGTGCAAAAGACAAAGTGTCACGCCGTTACATGTGTTGCTGGACGAGCTTTTGTGTGAATCGGGCTATATGGACGCCCTGGAAAAGGAAGGTACTCCTGAAAGTCAATCCCGAATTGAAGATCTGAACGAGCTTGTTAGTTCGTTGAAATCGTGGGAAGGTAACGAAAACGCTTTAACTGAGTATCTGGAGTCGTGTAGTCTTGTAACAGACCAGGATTCTTACGATCGGGAAAAGGAAGCACTGGTCATGGGAACTTTCCATTCCGCCAAAGGGCTTGAGTTTGAAGTTGTGTTTTTGGTAGGAATAGAAGAAGGAATATTACCTCACCAGCGTTCTACAATGGACGAGCGCCAATTAGAAGAGGAAAGACGCCTGTTGTATGTGGGCATGACCAGGGCCAGGAAACTCCTGTATCTGTCTTTTGCTTTTTCCCGGGATAGTTATGGGGGCTTTTCGCGCACCACTGTTTCAAGGTTCATGAGGGAGATTCCTCGAGATTTGCTTTTGGTTAAGACTTGGGAAGATTAGCGTAGGGGGTACCGCTAATGAAAAACTTGAGTTTTCAAGAGGCTTTGGACCGTGCGCTGGTCTTAAGACACACAATCGAGGAGCACCAGTATCGCTATTACGCCCAAGATGATCCCGCTATTTCAGACCAAGAGTACGATGGACTGTTCAAGGAGCTTCAAGGGCTTGAGGCCAGTTATCCCGATCTGGTAACTCCTGATTCGCCCACGCAACGGGTGGGGGGAGTGGTGTCCTCTTCTTTTCGATCAGTACCTCACTTGCAGCCGGTTCTGAGCCTATCCAACGCCTTTTCTCCTCAGGATGTGGCGGCGTTTTTCGCGCGCGTAAGCGAACAAGCCAAAGGCGCCCAGGCTGCGTTTGTAGTGGAGCCCAAAATAGACGGATTGTCCGTCATTCTTCGCTATAACCAGGGCATTTTGGATCTGGCCCTTACAAGAGGCGACGGACGTAACGGGGAAGATGTGACCCAAAATGTTAGGACGGTTAAGGCTATTCCCCTTAAGCTGCGTTTGGAAAAGGGAGAAGCGGCGCCCGAGTTTCTAGAAGTACGGGGCGAAGTATTTCTTCCGCGGGAGGATTTTCGTAAGCTCAATGAGGGCCGGGAAGAAAGGGGTCTTTCTGTGTTTGCCAACCCGAGAAACGCGGCCGCGGGTTCCCTAAGGCAATTGGACCCCAAAATAACCGCGGAAAGACCGTTAAGGGCGTTATTTTATGAGGTAAGACAAATCAACGGCAATCGGCGCGGCGCTGTTGATACGGAAATGGAAATGCTGGGTATGATCGGGGAAATGGGACTCCCAGTACCCGAATATGTCTTGTGCCACACTTTGGACGAAATATTGCGTCAAATCGAAATATGGGACGAAAAAAGGCACAAACTGGGCTACGATACGGATGGAATTGTCATTAAGCTGGATAGCCACGTGTTGGGCAGAACAATAGGGGCTACGGCGCATTCGCCCCGCTGGCAGATTGCTTTCAAGTTTCCCGCGGAACAGGTGGAAACCAGGGTTCTCGACATTATCATCCAAGTTGGGCGAACGGGCGTGCTTACCCCGACCGCGATTTTGGAACCCGTGCGCGTATCGGGCTCAACTGTGTCCCGGGCTACGCTACATAATGAGGACATCATAAAAGAAAGAGACGTTCGCATTGGGGACCACGTCATCCTTCAAAAGGCGGGGGAGATCATACCCGAGATCGTGTCCGTATTGAAGGACAGGAGAAAAGGTGACGAAAACGAATTTGCTATGCCTGATAACTGCCCGGTTTGCGGAACCCAAGTAGTGAGGTTGCCCGGTGAAGCTGCCAGAAGATGTACAAACCTGACCTGTCCCGCACAATTGCGTGAAAAGCTCATACACTTTGCCTCAAGGGACGCCATGGACATAAGGGGGCTTGGCCCGGCCATGGTGGACGCCCTTCTGGCAGCCGATTTGGTTAAAGACGCGGGGGATTTGTATAGCCTCACCGTTGACGATCTGCGTACTATTCCCAGGCAAGGCGAAAAATCATCACAAAACTTGGCGGAAGCCATCGCGGCGTCGAAAACCAGGCCTTTTCCAAGGGTTCTTTACGCTTTGGGAATCAGACATGTCGGACAAAAGGCCTCGGAAGTATTGGCCGAAAGGTTTGGAAATCTCGATACATTAATGTCTGCTACTGCGGACGAAATTCAATCGGTACCCGACATCGGGCCAGAGACCGCTAAAGCCGTCATCTCATCAAGGTCGCAGGCTGGTATGGAGCAACTGATGTCGAAACTCAAAAACGCCGGGGTGCGTGGCGTTCTGGACACATGTTCCCAAAAAGTATCCCAAGATGGGCCATTGTCGGGCAAAACATTTGTCATTACAGGCACCTTGGCGGGGGTTACCAGAGGTGAAGCCGAAGAAGTTATAAAGGGGCTGGGGGGCAAAGTGTCTTCCACGGTTTCCAAAAACACCTACGCCGTTATTGTTGGGGAAAACCCCGGCTCTAAGCTCCAAAGGGCCAATGCTTTAGGTGTCAAGGTAGTGGATTGGGATGGGTTCAAAGAAGATTATGCAGTTTGGGGGGGCCATCGATGAAAATAAACATGAAGCATTTGGCGGGTATGGCGGCGCTGCGGTTTGCGCCGCATGAAGAGGCCGCCGTGGTACGGTACCTTGAATCTATGCTGACAATTTTGGAGGATATCCCTCTAGGGCAGCCCGAAAAAGTGTCCCCCACCTATTGGTTAGGCGACAGTGAGAAAACTTCTTTGGACCCCGATGTTCCTCGAAATGGCCTAGAGCATCAGGACGTTATGGCCATCGCGCCTGACAAAGAAGGGCCGTATCTGTGGGTGCCAAGAGAAGGCGCGGAAGGGGAGGGCTAAAGGCTAATGGATAGTTGGGAGCTTTCTGCCAAGGAGATTTTGTCCCTAGTGTCTTCGCGCCAAGCTTCGGCCCAGGAAGTTTTGGATTCGTTTTTGGCGCGCACAGCCGAAGTTGAGCCTTATTTAGGCGCCTATCTCGAGATTTTAGAGCCCGATGCTCGTTTTAGCGCCGCCAAAGTAGATGCGGCAGTGCTACGCGGCGAACAACTGGGATTGCTGGCTGCACTGCCTGTCGCCGTGAAGGACAACATCAGCGTCATGGGCGCAAGACTTAGCTGCGCTTCCAAAAGCATGGTTGGGTATGTGGCGCCTTACGACGCAACATGTGTGAAAAAGCTTCGGGCCCAAAGCGCCGTTATAACCGGGAGGACCAACATGGACGAGTTCGCCATGGGGTCGTCCACGGAGACTTCATCCTTTGGCATTACCCACAACCCTTGGGATTTAGATAGGGTTCCTGGGGGTTCCAGCGGCGGCTCGGCTGTGGCCGTGGCAGCGGGCATGGCGCCTTTGGCACTAGGCTCCGACACCGGGGGATCTGTACGACAGCCTGCCAGTTTCACCGGAATTTGCGGCCTGAAACCTACCTATGGTTTGGTGTCGCGTTACGGGGTATCGGGTTTTGCCTCATCCATGGATACCGTGGGGCCAATGGGTGCGACCGTTTGGGATTGCGCTTTAGCGCTTCAGGCAATAGCCGGACCGGATGCAAACGATACGGGCGCGTCGCGGCGGGATGTCATTTCGTACACCCAAGGGCTTGGCGCATCCGCAAAAGGTATTCGTATAGGGGTGCCTGAACAGTTTCTGACAGAAGACGTGGAAATCGGCGTCAGGGAAGTATTCTCTCGGGCCTTGGATGTAATGGCCCGACTGGGAGCCACAGTTGAGTACATATCCATGCCCTGTCTGGAATACGCCGGGCACGTTTACCGTGTGCTTTCCTCCTGCGAAGCGTCTTCAAACCTTTCAAGGCATGATGGTGTGCGATTCGGGTTTAGGGCCCAAGCCAAAAACCTTGACGATTTGTTTGAAGAAACTCGAAGCGAGAGCATGGGTGACGAAGTGAAACGCCGGATAATGTTAGGTACTTTGCTGCTCTCCAAGGAATATTACGAAAGATACTACATCAGGGCCGCGAAAGCGAGAACCCAGATTATACGCGGGTTTCAAAAAGCTTTTGCGGACTACGATTTACTTGTGTCTCCAACTGCGGGAACCCCTGCTTTCAGGCTTGGCAAACTTCAAGAAATGTCGCCTGTTCGTTCCGGAGACATTTTGACTCCGCCCGCGAATCTTGTGGGGATACCGGCCCTTTCTGTTCCTATGGGTTTGGTGTCAGAGGGTGATTCCAACCTGCCCTGTGGACTGCAGATAATGGGCAAACCGTTTCACGAGGCCACGGTGCTTAATTTTGGGTTGGCCTACGAGGAGGCAAGGGGTAGCGACGTAACCCAGGGTCTTTTGGAAATGAGGCGGCGCCTTAATAAGGAGTGTGAGCCCGTGTGAAAAACACACCTTACGAAATGATTGTGGGTTTGGAAATACATGTGGAGCTTTCCACCCAAAGCAAAATGTTTTGCCGCTGTTCCACGAGATTCGGGGACCCGCCCAATACCAACGTTTGTCCTGTATGTTTGGGCTTACCCGGAGGCTTGCCGATTCCCAACGAAGAAGGTGTCAGGCTTGGCCTTTTGGCTGCGCTTGCCCTAAATTGTCAAGTTCACAGTTGGAGCAGATTCGACAGAAAGAATTATTTTTATCCCGACTTGGCGAAGGGATATCAAATAACTCAAGGCGACATGCCTTTGGCCGCCGACGGCTATGTTGAAGTAGGCGATGCCAAAAAAAGAATAAGGGTGAGAAGGCTACACCTGGAAGAAGACACTGCCAAATCTCTGCACGCCGGAGACGACATTACTACTGCCAGCCACACACTTATGGATTTCAACAGAAGCGGGGTGCCTTTGGCGGAGATTGTGTCAGAGCCTGATATCTCTTCCTCTGAGGAAGCCCGGGAGTATCTAGAGAAGATGCAGCGCACCCTGTATTTTGCGGGAGTCTCTGATGTCAAAATGGAAGAAGGCTCAATGCGTGTTGACTGTAACATTTCTGTCAAACCCAAGGGTTCAGAACAATACGGGCCTAGGGTGGAGCTTAAGAATCTGAGTTCCTTCAGGGCTGTCACTCGGGCTTTGGAATACGAGTATAAGCGGCAGGTGGCGTTAAACGAAAAGGGCGACGCCGTCTTAGAAGAAACAAGGCATTGGGACGAAATGAAGGAAGAGACCGTTCCCATGCGGCAAAAGGACGCATCGGTGGACTATCGCCTATTCCCCGAGCCTGATTTGGCGCCGCTTTGGGTTTCCCAAGAATATATAAACCGGGTGAGACAGTCTATGCCGGAATTGCCTTGGCAGATAACAGAAAGGCTTGTTAGCAAGCTTGGGCTTCCCCAGTATGATGCTGAAGTACTTACTGTGAGCCCCCATTTGGTTAGTTTCTTCGACCAATGTGTAAGTGAAGGCGCTGATCCCAAGACTGTTTCAAACTGGATAATGGGCGATCTTCTTGGTTACATGAAGACCGGCGGTATTGATTACGATGCCATTCCTGTTACGCCAGAGAATTTTACGAGCATGCTTCGCCTAATAGACGATGGGATCATAAGCGGTAAGATAGCAAAGCATGTTCTGGTAAAGATAATGGAAACAGGTCGCTCCGCTATAGATATTGTAAAACAAGAGGGCTTGGAGCAGGTTTCTGATGACAAAAGCATTGAAGCTGCCGTAGACCTAGCGATAAAATCAAACCCCGGAGCAGTAGACGACCTTAAGGCGGGAAAGGGGAAAGCCCTCGGTTTCTTGGTGGGGCAAGTGATGAAGGCAACTCAAGGGAAGGCAAACCCAGGTAAGGTGAACATAATGTTGAAAAGGAAAATACTATCTTAAGTAAGAGGGTATTGCACACACGGGCAAAAGGGAGGTTTGGCAATGGGCGAATACAAAAAGTTTGCTAAGGAAATTAAGGATCTTACTGATGCCCGTGTTCTTCTTAATGAACCAATGTCAAGGCATACTTCGTTCAAAATAGGGGGGCCTTGCGACATTCTTGTCTTCCCCCAAACAATAGAGGATGTTGCTACGGTGTGGTCGCTTTGCAGTGAGATGTCAATACCTTGGCAAATCATAGGG
>CAYPVF010000065.1:0-11301 GCA_964414105.1 uncultured Eubacteriales bacterium | reverse complement strand
GTTGTTATTTAGGTTGGGGGATTTTTACGAACTTTTCTTTGAAGACGCCGAGATTGGCTCAAAGGAATTAGGAATAACGCTTACGGGGCGGGGTGGAGGCAAAAGCGGCAGAGCCCCCATGTGCGGGGTTCCCCATAAGGCCGTGGACGATTACATAAAGGTTCTTATTGAACGCGGGTACAAAGTGGCCATATGCGATCAAGTGGAAGACCCCGCCGAAGCCAAGGGTTTGGTGAAACGCGACGTGACCCGGGTCATAACCCCGGGGACCTATTGGGAAGGAACAGAATCGTCATCCTCCGGCTACATCGCCGCCATAGTCCTTGACAGACAAAAAGGCGCCGGGTTTGCCGCCTGCGATCTATCCACTGGGGAAGTGCTTCTGTGGGACTCTCGTCTGTCAACACAAGATACTTCCGTCTTCGATGAGGTCACACGCCTTTTCCCAAAGGAATGCCTAATACCCCGCGATGCTAACGAAAAACATATCAAAGAAACCTTGGGGAAACTTCTGCCGGGTATAACCATAACATTATGTGAGCCTGAAACGTTCTTCTTGACAGAAAGCGCGGAAACCCCGCACCAAAACGCTAAAAGTGCCCTAAACGGGCTTATGCAATATCTAGAACAGACACAAATGACCGATCTGAGCTACCTTAAAACACCTCAGATGTACCAAAGCCAAGGGTTTGTGCAAATTGACCGTTCAACCATCAGGAACTTGGAACTGTTGCAGCGTCTGCAAGGCGGCGTCCACGGTTCTCTCTTTGGAGTTTTGAACAAATGCAGCACCGCCATGGGGCAGAGGCTTTTAAAGCAATGGATCGAGAGGCCGCTACTAGACAAACAGGCGATTTTGGACAGGCTTTCGGCTGTCACAGAAGCTCACGGCGATTCGGTTTTCAGGCAGCAAGTTAGGGCCCTTCTTTCAAAGATTAGAGACCTGGAAAGATTGGTCACAAAAATGTCTTATAAATCCTGCGACGCTAGGGATTTGGTCTCTTTGGCGTCATCTTTAGAATATGTGTTTGAGCTGAACAAGACTTGTCAGAAGGCTACGTCAAAACTGCTCTCGGAAATCGTCGGAAACCTTGACCACATTCCCGAAGCCGCGTCCGCTATAAGAAACGCCATAGTAGATGAACCACCTTTGGGCATAACCGTCGGCGGCATAATCAAAAAAGGCTTCTCGGCGGCGCTAGACGAGTTAAAGCAGCTAGCCACCGGGGGAAAGAAGTGGGTGCTTTCTTTTGAAACCAAAGAAAGGGAACGCACCGGAATTAAAAATCTCAAAGTAGGTTACAACAGGGTTTTCGGGTACTACATAGAAGTCACAAAATCAAATTTGGATTCGGTTCCCGTAGATTATATAAGAAAGCAGACGTTAGTATCGGCAGAAAGGTTTGTAACGCCCGAACTGCGGGACAAAGAAGCGTCAATTCTCGGCGCCGAAGAACGCCTGCGCAGGGAAGAATACCGCATTTTCTGCGAAATCCGAGATTTTCTCACTACTCTACTTGGCAGAATACAAACCACTGCCTGGGCTGTGGCTCAAATTGACGTTCTTTTCTGCCTGGCCGAAGTTGCGCGTACAAACGATTACACTTGTCCTGAGGTAGTTGACGACGGTACGTTTGTGATTCAAAACGGAAGACACCCGGTTCTTGAGACCATCCTTCCGCCGGGCACCTACGTACCCAACGATCTAAATTTGGGAGCAGATAGGGTAATGATAATAACCGGCCCCAACATGGGGGGTAAATCCACCTATTGCAGACAAGTAGCCCTCACGGCCATTATGGCCCAAATAGGCTCTTACGTACCCTGCAAATCATGCGCCATTACCCCTGTGGACAAAGTGTTCGCCCGCGTTGGTGCCTACGACGATTTGGTAATGGGGCAATCCACGTTTATGGTGGAAATGGAAGAAGTGTCTCGGATCTTGGGCTCGGCCACTTCCAAAAGCCTGGTAGTGCTCGACGAAATCGGGAGGGGCACGAGCACTTTCGATGGACTTTCTGTGGCATGGGCAGTAGTGGAACATCTGGCGGACCCAAAGGACGTGGGCGCCATGGTGCTTGTGGCCACACATTACCGGGAACTAACGCTTCTATCCGACTTAAAATCCGGCGTGGTCAACTACCGGGTTTCCGTAAAAAGAACAGGCGACGAGATTACCCTGTTAAGACATGTTGAGCCCGGAGTTTCCCAGGGCAGCTTTGGCATAGAAGTTTCGTCCATGGCCGGACTGCCGCCCAAAGTGGTAGCCAGGGCCAGAGAAATATTGGGGGGGCTCGAGACCGAAGCCCGGCGGGGGAGCCGGCACCGGCACGGAATTTTGGGTCAGCTAGCCGGGCGTTCCTTGGACGCATTTGAAGCAATTCCGGGGCAAGAAGCGCTTTTCCAAGACCAAGCGGCGGCCTCTTCCAACCCATCTGCCGAAATGGTTCTCGGCGAACTTATGGAAAAAGATTTGGATAAGCTTACTCCTTTTCAAGCGTTGGAGTTTCTGTACGACCTCAAAAGCAAAATAGCTACCGAGAGAGGTACATAATGGCGAACAAAAAAACCATACAAAAGCTAGACCCTATTGTCTCTAGTCAGATAGCGGCAGGGGAAGTGGTTGAAAGACCTGCCTCTGTAGTGAAAGAGTTGGTAGAAAACGCTTTGGACGCGGGTGGCAAGAAAATCGCCATTGAGGTTTCTGACAGCGGGCTTACGCTTGTAAGAGTTTCAGACGATGGCCAAGGAATGACCCAAGAGGAAGCCATCCTTTCGGTGGAACGCTTCGCCACCTCAAAAATCCGTTCCTTGGACGACCTAAAAATGGCCACAAGCCTTGGTTTTAGAGGTGAAGCCTTACCGTCTATCGCGTCTTGCTCGAAAATAACCCTACTGTCCAAGGCGGAAGGCGCGCAGGCAGGCACGCGAGTACAGGTCGAAGCGGGGGAAGTGGTGGAAGCATCACCCTTGGGTTTACCCCAAGGCACCACCGTGGAAGTGAAACAGCTATTTTACAACACCCCCGCCAGACTCGAGTTCATTAAATCCAGAAGCAGGGAAAAGCAGGCTATAACCGAGGCAGTGGAGCGCTTGGCCATTTCATGGCCCGACATTCGGTTCGAACTCACAGTAGACGGCAAAAAGGCCATTATGACCGCCGGAACGGGTCTAGGAGACGCCATTGCGGACCTATACGGGCCCGATACGGCAAACGCTGTGGTTCCGGTGGAATCGTCGGCAAAAACCGTAGGGATAACAGGCTTCGTGTGTACGCCCAAGATTTCCAGGCGGCAAAGAGACCGCCAATTCATATCCATTAACGGGCGTCCTGTCAGAATTTCGTGGGTGGGGTGGGCCTTAGACCAGTCTTACCGCGGTTTGCTGCCACCCAAGTCTTATCCTGTAGTGTTCTTGGATCTCAGCGTACCCCCGGATCAAATAGACGTAAACGTACACCCAACCAAAGCGGAAGTAAGGTTCAAAAGTGAAAACGAAGTTAGGCGCCTCTTGATGCAGGCCATAAGCCGCGCTTTGGTGTCACAAGGATATTGCCCCGACATTCGCTGAACACCAGCAACACAGCGGGAAAGATCCCCATTTTGGGCACAGTTACCCAAAACAAACGCATGTCGTAAGAGATGCTTCGGGGCTTTTTCCGGGAAAGGCCGATGGCTCAGACCTACCTGAGGGGTGGGAATATCTAGGCCACATGCACGACACTTACCTTGTGGCCAAGACTCCCCAATCGCTGCTTCTAATAGACAAACATGCGCTTATGGAGAGCATCACTTACGCCAAGCTTTTGTCGTGGGAAATGGGCGGCCAAGAGCTTTTGATGGCCGATATCCTGCGGCTTTCGCCCCAAGAATGCATGAGCTACGAGGAGAATCAAGGAATTCTGGAGGAACTAGGTTTCCAGTCGAGACTGGTGGGGGAAAACACGGTAATGGTCACTGCCGTACCCCTTGTGTTAGGTAGACCCGTTTTGCCCCAAAACCTAAAGGACATACTGGCCTCTTTTGACGAGGGCGCTTCTTCGAATAAATCGGCCAAAGAAACCTTGTTTCACGCAAAAATCGCGTTGGCCGCCTGCCACGCATCTGTTAGGGCCCTGGAACCGCTTTCGTCTAGAGAAGCCGAAGCGCTTCTTCGGGACTTGGCCGAAATGCCCCAAGCGAGAACTTGTCCCCACGGCAGGCCCACGGTGAGAGAAATACCGTTTGAGGACATCCAAAGATTTTTCGGAAGGCAAGCCCGGGTAAGCCCGCCCCGGGCATAATATTTTGACATGACAAATTTACCTTCAAAAAAACTTTTAGTGATAACGGGTCCCACCGCTTCCGGAAAATCGCGGCTGGCATTGGATTTGGCTGACAAGATTCCGCTTGAAATCATTTCCGCCGATTCCATGCAGGTATATAAATACATGGATATCGGTACCGATAAACCGCCCGCGGAGGATCAGGCAAAAATAAAGCACCACCTCATTGACATAAAGGACCCGGATGAAGCTTGGAGCGTTGAAGAATTCCAGCGCCGGGCAACTGACGCCATAGACGCAATTCGCGGCCGGGGCCGGTTACCGTGTGTTGTGGGGGGAACAGGTTTTTACATAAGAGCGCTGTTACAGGGCTTTCCCCTGGAGGAAGCCCCTCCCAACCGGGAATTTCGCCGTGAGATGGAACTGGTAGCCAAGACCAAAGGCAACCAGTTCTTGCATACAATGCTGAAGGCCAAAGATTTCGAAAGCTGGCGCGGTTTACACCCCAATGATGTAAAGCGTGTGATTCGAGCCCTTGAATACTATGAAGCCACGGGGAAACCGATTTCCCGGAGATTACAGTCCAACAAACCGCCCGCTTACGACGCCCTTATCCTTGGACTTCTTTGGGACAGAAAATATTTGTACCAAAGAATTGACCAAAGAGTGGATCTACAGTTTGCCAGGGGATTGGTGGACGAAGTGAAGCATCTTTTCGATATGGGTTATAGCTGTATGTTACCCAGTATGCAGGGTCTATGCTACAAAGAAACTTGCGGCTATCTTTTGGGATTACTAAGCTACGAGGAAACCAAAAGCCTTATGAGGCGAAACACCAGAAGGTTTGCCAAAAGACAGTTTACGTGGTTTGCCAGAGAAAACGGCATAAATTGGATACCCACAGGCAACAATGAAACATGGAAAAGTGTTGTAGAGAAAGCGCTCCAAGCGACAGACTATCACGCAATCGGAGAAAGCGGGGAAGTGTAATGGCGGCAAAAGGTGCTGTGAATTTACAAGATTTTTTTCTCAACCAGGTACGAAAAGATGGTATTCAGACCACTGTGTATCTCATAAACGGGTTTCAACTGAAAGGCTTTGTAAAAGGCTTTGACAACTTTACGGTAATACTTGAGAGTGACGGAAAACAAATGCTCATATATAAGCACGCAATTTCTACCATAACTCCTTTCAGAGCTGTATCCACTCCGGCTTCACTGGAGCCTTCCGAGAAAACTCCCTGAAACGTATAAGCTTGCATGTTACTGTTTCCCTGGGGGCAGACTTTTCACCGGGAGGTGAACGCCACGCCTAAAGATCCAGTCTGCGGAATTGACGTAAAAGACGACAGGGATGATGAAAATCTGCGGTCGGATTACAATGGCCAACGATATCATTTCTGTTCGGACCGGTGCAAACAGGAGTTCGACAGGGATCCTGACAACTATGTGCGCAACCAGAATTTGAATCAAAACCAAGATCAGGATCAAAACCAGAACTGGAACCGGGAACAGAATAGGAACCAAGATCAAAATCGTAACCAGGACCAAAATCGTAACCAGGATCGAAATCAACAACAGAACCTTCAGCAAAACCAGCAGCAAAACCGTCTGGACGACAGAAATGAGAATCGTCAGGACCAAAGGAAAGACCAAAACAGGAAAGACAAGCGCAACAAGAAGCAGCGTTAGTAGCGCGCAGTTCCCAATAGCTCAAGGCGGCCGCCCTTTTCTTTGGGGTGGCCGCGTGTTTTACATTACGGCCACTTTTTTTCGAACTGCGTATAATACTGTGGTCGTTGGAATGGGGGAGGCACAGAGCTTATCGTGAGTAGCACAGTTACGAAATTCCCCGGGGGACCGGTGCTTCGTCTTATTCAAGACGAAAAGAACGTGGATTTTAGCCAGGTTCCCGGCATTAACCTGGGAAAACAAAGCGTTCTGGAAGAACTGAACTCTTTGGTGGGCTTAAAAAAAGTGAAAGAACTCATTTTTGAGATATACGCTTTCGCCGAGATTCAAAAGAGACGGCAACGTCTAGGGCTTTCCACCGAAAATACGGTGCTCCACATGATATTCAAAGGTAACCCGGGTACCGGTAAAACCACTATTGCCCGAATCATAGGGAAGCTACTACACGAAGCGGGCCTTCTGGAAAAAGGGCATGTGGTGGAAGTGGAAAGGGCCGACCTGGTTGGCGAATACATCGGTCACACGGCTCAACGGACAAAAGCCGAGATACGGAAAGCCCAAGGCGGTATCTTATTCATAGACGAAGCGTATTCGCTTTCAAGGGGCGGTGAGAAAGACTTTGGGAAAGAGTGCATCGACTGCATTGTAAAAGGCATGGAAGACCACGCCAAAGAAACCGTAGTCATACTAGCGGGATACCCTAAAGAGATGGAAGCGTTTCTAAGGTCAAATCCGGGGCTCAGGTCGAGGTTTCCAATACATCTAGACTTCCCCGACTACTCCGTTTCGGATCTGCTAAAAATAGCCGAACTTATGCTAAAACAGCGGGACTATCATTTGCCCCTAAAATCACGGGTGGTTCTAAAAGACATAATAGTGAAAAAGGTTATTAGCGAATCCATCCCGTCAAACGCCAGGATGGTAAGGAACATAATCGAGAAAAGCATAAGACGGCAGGCGGTGCGCCTTGTCAAGCAGAACTCATACAGCCGACAGGATTTGGTGGTCATCACCCCTGACGAGTTGTTGGAGGCTTCGGATGATGGTATATAATTCGTCATGGAAAGAAAAACACAGGAGGCGCTTGCCATAAACGAGCCCATTGGAGTAGTAATGATCGGGATAAATAACCCGAAAGTCAGATTCCAACACAAAAATGCCGGGTTAACCCCAAAACAGTCCATGGATGAATTGGGTCTTCTTTGTGAGACGTTAGGCTACACTCCTTTAGGTGAAATGGTCCAAGAACGGGATGTACCTGATCCCGCCACTTACTTGGGAAAAGGCAAAACGGTTGAGTTGAAATCTTACGTTTTGGACTTAGGCGCCTCTTTAATCGTTGTTGACGGGGCGTTATCGCCTGTGCAAGCGCGGAATATTCAAGAAGTTACAGGTGTGGCGGCTATCGATAGAACTGAGCTCATCTTAAGAATATTCGCGTCCCGGGCCATGACAAAAGAAGGCAAGTTGCAGGTGGATTTGGCTGCCGCGCAATACGCCTTGGGAAGGCTCACGGGCCACGGCGCCGACATGTCTGCTTTAGGCGGGGGAATAGGTACAAGGGGCCCCGGCGAGCAACGCCTTGAACAGGACAGGAGGCTCGCCAGAAATCGAATCGCCCGCCTTAGACGAGAACTTAAAGAAGTGCAAAGGGTAAGGGCCCTACAAAGGAAAAGACGGATTCAGTCGGGGATCCCTTTGGTTTCGTTGGTAGGGTACACAAACGCGGGAAAATCCACTTTGTTTACGGCTTTAACAGGTGAGGAGACGCTGCGGGATGATCGCCTGTTTGCCACGCTTGACCCTTGGGTTCGAAAATGGCAAACTGCCTCGGGACAAGTTCTGCTGCTCTCCGACACGGTCGGTTTCATACAAGGACTGCCCCACCAGCTAGTGGCCGCGTTCAAAGCTACTCTTGAGAACTCGTTGAACGCCGATGTTTTGGTTCACGTTGTAGACGTTTCGTCCCCCACATGGGAACAACAAATGGCGACCGTGGAAGGCGTGCTTTCCGACCTTGAGGCGCAAGATGTGCCTGTAGTAACTTGTTTCAACAAATCTGACCGCCTGGATCCAGAAAACACGGATTTCCAGGGTGAATTCCGCGTTTCGGGGCCGTGGGTGCTTGTGTCTGCCTTGGAAAGGCGTGGCCTGCCTCAATTGGAAGAAGCCGTAACCGATCTTTTGGCAGACACAAGACGTACCGTCACATGGGACATACCTTATTCTCTCTGGGACATCACGTACGAGATAAAACGATTAGGAACCGTTTTGGAGGAAGACCACCACAAAAAAGGCGCTACTGTCACCTGCTCGTTGTCATACCAAGACGCCAACAGGCTTGCGAGAAAGCTGAGGATTGCCACAAATGCCGCAAAGAACGATGCAAGAGACACTTCAATCACAGAATGACCTGGTAAAGCAGTGTAAGGCAAAGGTTAGTTGTATTTGGGAACAAATCGACGCCACAGTTTTATCTAATCAAGCCAGAGTACTGGACGCGTTTATCGCCAACAAAATAAGCCAGAATCATATGGCGCCGTCTACAGGTTATGGGTACCAAGACATGGGCCGCGAAGGCTTGGATTCATTATACAAAGACGTGTTTTTGGGGGATGCGGCGCTTGTGAGGGCCCATTGGGCCTCGGGCACGCATGTGCTAAAGACTGCGCTATTTTCTTTGCTGAGACCGGGCGACGAAGCACTAAGTGTCACCGGAAGCCCTTATGACACTTTGCACCCGATCATCGGCATCGGTCAAAAGCCGAACAATGAAAGACCGGGCACGAGCCTAAAAGACTACAGGATATCGTACAAGGAAACCGAAGCGCTTTCGTTGTATCAAGCGGGTTCTATAACGAAAGGTGAAATGGAATCGCTGCTTGCAGACTGCATAACCACAAAAACCAAGCTACTCATGGTACAAAGATCCAGAGGCTATTCCAGTAGGAAAACCATCACCATGGAAACTTTAGGTGAATTCATGGACATGGTGAACAAGCGATGGCCGCGAATTTTGACTTTTGTGGATAACTGCTACTGCGAATTCGCGGAAAACCTAGAACCGCCGGTTTTTGGCGTAACCTTAACTGCCGGGTCGCTCATAAAAAATCCCGGGGGCGGGTTGGCGCCAACCGGGGGATACTTGGTTGGGGCAAAGTGGGCGATAGATGCCGCGGCGGACACTTTGTACGCAGCCGGGATAGGGGATGAAGTTGGGAGCTATGCGGCGGGTTATAGAAGCATGTACCAAGGCCTTTTCATGGCGCCCAAAATTGTAGGGGAGGCTCTAAAAGGCGCTGCCTTTGCCGCGGAGTTCTTCCAAAAGCTAGGTTACAAGGTTGACCCTTTGCCTTCAGAACCTCGATCGGACATAGTGCAATCTATAACTATGGATAGCGGTCAGGATTTACGTAAACTGGCGGCCGCGGTGCAATACGCGTCCCCGGTGGACTCCTACGCCACACCCGAACCTTGGGCAATGCCGGGGTACGAACGCCATGTTATTATGGCCGCCGGCACCTTTGTGCAGGGTTCTTCCATAGAACTCTCTTGCGATGGACCTTTTGTCCCGCCTTATACTGCATATTTGCAGGGAGGACTTACCCGAGAACATGTCATTTTAGCGTGCTTGAACGCCGTGGAGCTCCTTAAACAATGATACTTCAACCTAACGCATGGGCCGGTATAACCCGATAACTCGGCCCAGTATTTTCACCGAATGAGTTATAATAGGTTCTAGTTCTGGGTTTTCCGGCTGCAAACGCACCATGTTTTTTTCCCAGTAAAAAGTTTTCACCGTGGCCTCGTCGCCTAATAACGCCACCACTACGTCGCCGTTGTCAGCATTTTCTTGCTGCCTCACCAGAACATAATCGCCTTCGAAAATCCCCACGCCTATCATGCTATCGCCTTCTACCTTGAGCAGGAACACGTTCTCACTTTTAACAAAATGCCTTGGAAACGGCACCACGTCCTCAATATTCTCTATGGCCAAAACCGGTGTGCCTGCCCTTACCACGCCCACTATGGGCACCATAACGGCTTGGGTTGGGTCGTTTTCATCATAGCCGGTTACGTTAAATGCTCTGGATTTTTGCGCTTCTCTTTTTAGAAAACCTTTACGTTCTAAATTTCTAAGGTGAGTGTGAACTGTGGCAGTAGATTTTAAGCCCAGTCTTTTACCCAACTCCCTCACTGATGGGGGATAACCGGTTTCTTGGATACTATCTTTTATGACCTCTAATACCCGGGCCTGGCGGGTGGTGAGTTTATCCACAGGGTACCCTCCTCAAAAAATGCAAAACCAATACTCGAACATTAGTTTACCATGGTATGGCAAAAACGCAAACGTAAGTTTGCTGTATTTAGCCCAACTTTTTCGGGCATTATAAGGCGCAAAAGAAAGGAGGGAGCATGTTTGAGAGATGATCGTCTTACTCCCTGGATACCTGAAGAACAGTTTGACCGGGAGCTTCATCCAAAAGAACCCGTGGCCGGCAACAGGGAAGAGGATACCCCTGTGGATGACGATGATTGGTACTGGAGAGAACCAGACGATTTTTGGGTAGACGAAGGCATGTGGCCTTGGCCCGAACCTGCGCCCAAAGTAAACAAAGGACCAAAGCGCAAACCTCCGGAGCCCCAATAGAGCCCGCAAAGTTTCGCGTTATAATCTAAGCCCCTATATGGGGCTTTTTTGTTTCCTTCATCCTGTTGGTCACCAAAAACATACCTTGCTCATAAAGTGAAAGGAATCGTAGTTTTGGGTGGAGGTATGTTTAATGGCAGACCAAGTTATCATGGAAGCAAGCGTATTCACCTGGTCAAGGGAAAGAGAATTGGTGCCTGTCTACGATAAATTGCTTACCCTCGCCCCTGAATCTCCCTGCCTCGACTTAATTCAGGAACTCGGCGAGACCAAAAAGGGTGTCATGGCGGACTGTAACGAGCTTTTGGCGGCTCTTGGTGTGGATATTCCGGGCAAATTTGACGACCTCAGCGTCCCCGACGACATAAGTGAGATAATCCCTTTCTTATACGATAGAGAAAACGAACTCCTGGACGCGGGCTACCTAAGGCTGGATCCACACGTAGAAGAAACCACGGCTCGCGGTATCATGGTTAGGGTATCCAGAAGAAAATCCAACCAGTTGGCGCTCTTGAAACGAATTGCGGAGCGGTGCAACATCATTCTTGTAATAGCCCCGGGGAAAGACCACGATCATTACCCGCCGCCGCACCCCGGCTATCCGCCCCACCACCCCGGCCCCCCGGGGCATCATCCAGGCCCGCCGCCTCACGGGGGTATGCCCGGCGGCAGACGCTACATCGTGGTAAAGGGCG
>CAYPVF010000064.1:0-11385 GCA_964414105.1 uncultured Eubacteriales bacterium | reverse complement strand
GAGCGTTCTTTGGCTCAAAAACTTGGCGTGAGCAGAAACACCATAAGTTTGGCATACAGACAAATGGAAGCGGAAGGTCTCATAACTTCCAGACAGGGCCGGGGCACTTTTGTGGCCGAGGCCGATGATCTCCTAAGGCTTGAAAACAAGCGCGAGCGCTTGTCCAGAGTAGTTGACGGCGCCTTGGAAGATGCCATAGCTATGGGTGTAAGCGCCGAAGAGTTCCTGGTAGCCGCCGGTAAGAGAGTCGCCGAGCGTCGAAAAATGCTCTCAGAGATAAAAATCGCCTTTATTGAATGCAACAAGGAACAGTTGGACTATTTCAGTAAAGAATTGGAGCTCGGTACGGGTGTACGTGTGATGCCGGTTTTAATCGACGATCTCAATGACAAAGAGGTTTCTGCCATGGAAACAGTGGCCGAAGCCGACTTGGTGGTTACAACCTTTTTCCATTTAGATGAAGTTAGGGACATCTTCTCAGAACGAGCCGATGATATCATCGGCATAGCTCTTGACCCCGACATTGAATCCATCGTTCGTATCGCCCGCCTTTCGCCGGGCACAAAAGTGCTTTTGGTGTGCATCTCCGACAGATTTGCCGAGAGGATCCTAAAATCTATCGACATTGCGGGTATAACCGAGCTTTCGCTTGAAACCACGATTACCAGAAACTCTCAGGAAGTTCACAGGAGAATTCAGGGCAAACGCGCGATCATCGTGTCTCCGGGCAGGTACAAAGAAGTGATTTCAATGGTGAAAAGGGGGACTCACGTAATCGAATTCATCTACAAACCGGATGCAGGCTCTGTGAATTTGTTACGTTCCTCGGTTTTGGAACACAGGAAAAAGAATAGGCAGGAGGGGGTCGACCGTGATTCAAAAGGCACAGTGGGAAGTAACCATTAACCGAAAGTGGTGCAAAAAGTGTGGCCTGTGTGCGGCATTTTGCCCAACAGATACCCTGGCTGAAACCAACGGAGAGCCTAGAGTGCAGAATATAAGCTCTTGCATAGGGTGTTTAATGTGCGAAATGCACTGCCCTGACTTTGCCATCGTTGTCAGGAGGAGAGAAGAAAATGACCAATAAAGGACCGAGACTCCTGCAGGGCAACGAAGCATGTGTAGAAGGCGCCTTGGCTGCCGGGCTCAAGTTTTTCGCCGGGTACCCAATTACCCCGTCTACTGAAATAGCCGAGCTCTGCTCATTAAAGCTCCCGACGGTTGGGGGCAAGTTTATGCAAATGGAAGACGAAATCGCGAGCATGGCCGCCGTATGCGGCGCCTCTTTGGCTGGAAGAAAAGCCATGACAGCCACAAGCGGCCCCGGTTTTTCTCTAAAACAAGAGAATATCGGGTTCGCGATTGAAGCCGAGATTCCGTGTGTGGTGGTTGACGTCCAAAGAGTTGGGCCGTCTACAGGGATGGCTACATCCACTGCCCAAGGCGATGTCATGCAGGCCAGGTGGGGAGTCCATGGAGACCACGAGGCAGTGGCTTTAGCCCCCTCATCAGTGCTAGAGTGTTACACTCTTACCGTGGAAGCGTTTAACATAGCCGAAAGGCTTCGCACCCCTGTGATAATGCTTTTGGATGAAATGATAGGGCACCTTCGGGAAAAAGTAGTACTTCCTGAGTCAGTCAAAGTTGTTGACAGAGAGAAGCCGGGTCCGGATAAGGCGGCATACAAGCCTTTCGGGTATGGCCAAGGTTCTTTGCCTGACGTGCCGCCGTTGGCGCCTTACGGCACCGGATACCGTTTCCACGTGACAGGTCTTACTCACGGTGAAGACGGTTTCCCCACTAACAATCCGGACATAGGCGAAAAGCAGATAACTCGCATCAATACGAAGATAAGTTCGAGAAAAGATGAGCTTTGCCGCGTTGAAGAGCTGCTTTTGGATGACGCCGAAGTAGTTTTGGTTGCTTGGGGCGGAAGCGTAAGGTCCGCGAAGATGGCCGTACGTGAAGCCAGGGCGCAAGGTATCAAAGCCGGGCTTCTCAAAATCATCAGTGTCTGGCCTTTCCCTGACAAAGCATTGGCAAAAGTAAAGGCCATGTCGCCCAAGGCCGTCATTGTCCCCGAGATGAACCTGGGTCAGTACGTGTGGCCTATAAGAAGGGCTATAGGCGATGCTTGCCCAGTTTACCAGGTAAACACGATTGCAGGCCGTCTCATTGAGCCAGACCAGATTTTAAAATCCATAAAGGAGGCGATGTAACGTGGCCCTTCCTATGGAAAAATATTTGCGGGTACCAAAACTGCCTCACATTTGGTGCCCAGGCTGCGGGCACGGCATCGTCACTCAGGCCATTATAAGGGCTTTAGACGAAGCCGACATTGAGCCCGAGAAAACGGTCGTAGTGTCGGGTATAGGTTGTTCTTCCAGGGCGCCGGGTTATATGAACTTTGATACTTTGCACACAACCCACGGCCGGGCTATACCTTTCGCGACAGGCATCAAAATGGCAAATCCCGAGCTTAACGTCATTGTTATTACCGGCGACGGGGACGCTTCGGCCATTGGAGGTAACCACCTAATTCACGCCGCGAGGCGGAACATCGGGCTAACGGTGATATGCTTCAATAACTCCATATATGGTATGACTTCAGGGCAGTATTCCCCCCTTACCCCTCAAGGGTCGTTCGCTTCCACGGCTCCCTACGGGATGATCGAACCGAACTTCGACCTTTGTGATTTAGTGGTGGGCGCCGGGGGAACTTTTGTGGCCAGAGGCACAACCTATCACATTAGGCCTTTGACTACTATTATCAAACAAGCCCTAACCCACGACGGTTTCGCGTTTGTGGATGCCTTGTCACAATGTCCCACTTACTTTGGGCGCCGCAATAAGCTGCGGACCCCCATTGACATGATGAACTGGTACCGCGATAAGGCGGTCTCTGTGAATGCTTACGCAAAGCTAGGCGACGAGGAGAAAAAGGAGAAATTCCCCATTGGAGTTATCAGGAAGGTTGAAGCTCCCGAATTCAGCAAGGTCTACTCCCGGCTCATTGAAAAGGTACAAGAAGGGAGCGAGGAGTAATGCGCACAGAGTTTAGGTTGGCGGGTGAAGGCGGGCAGGGGCTCATAACCGCGGGAATCATCTTGGCGGCTGCCACCGCGGAGCATACACCCCTTAACGCTGTTCAATCCCAGTCATACGGTCCCGAGTCTAGGGGCGGCGCTTCCAAAGCGGACGTTATAATATCTGATCAAGAAATAGACTATCCCGAAGTCAAAACCCCGGATTTTATGGTGGTTATGGCTCAGGAAGCTTGTGACAAATACGTTCCCAACATCCGTCCCGGGGGTACCATCATTATCGATACCACTTATGTAAAATCTGTACCCAAAGTGGACGCCAAAATCATCGAGTGTCCCATAAGCGAAGAAGCAAAGGCACTTGGGCGCGAAATAGTGGCCAACATCGTAGCTTTGGGGCTTCTTGTCGGAATTACTAAAGTAGTCCCGGAAGAAGCTGTGCTGCCCGCGGTTCTGGACCGCATTCCTAAGGGTACGGAAGAACTCAACAAGAAAGCGTTTTCCAAAGGGATTGAACTGGCCAAGGCGATAGGTGAATAATAGGCAGGACTAGACTTACCAGCGGGGGGCCTGTCTCATGTATTGCGGGATGGGCCTTCTTTGAAAGAGGGGGCAGAGATACCCAAGTGGCTAATAACGAGATTAAATCGGCTAAGGAAAAATGGGAACAGGGCGCTGTTGCCAAAGTTGTAAGCAGGTTTCCTGAACGCAAAAAAGAGTTTCAGACCGATTCGGGGATTCCGGTAAATCGCGCTGACACGCCTGTAGATTTGGAGAACTGGGATTACCTGTCTAAACTTGGCTTTCCAGGGGAATATCCTTTCACAAGAGGAGTTCAGCCTACCATGTATCGGGGCCGCTATTGGACTATGCGACAATATGCGGGCTTTGGCACAGCGCAAGAGACTAACGAGAGGTTTCGTTTTCTGCTGGGTCAAGGGCAAACGGGGCTTTCGGTTGCTTTTGACTTACCCACCCAAGTAGGCTACGATTCCGACCATTCCATGTCCGAGGGTGAAGTAGGGCGTGTGGGGGTTGCTGTAGACTCCCTAGAAGATGCCGAGACAGTATTCGCCAACATTCCTTTGGATAAAGTATCCACATCCATGACCATTAACGCGCCCGCGTCCATTCTTTTGGCTATGTATCAAGCCGTCGGCGAAAAACAGGGGGTTCCCGCCGCCAAGCTTCAAGGCACTGTCCAAAACGACATCCTAAAAGAGTATGTGGCCAGGGGAACTTACATTTTCCCGCCTGCGCCGTCCATGAGGTTGGTTACGGATATTTTTGGTTACTGTTCGGAAGTGATTCCCGGCTGGAATACCATTTCCATAAGCGGTTACCACATAAGGGAAGCCGGGGCCACGGCGGTCCAAGAGGTGGCGTTCACTTTGGCGGACGGAATAGCCTATGTACAAGCTGCCGTTGACAAGGGACTTGACGTTGACGCTTTTGCCGGCAGGCTATCATTCTTCTTCAATTCCCAGATGAACGTTTTGGAAGAAGTCGCCAAATTCCGAGCGGCCAGAAGGCTTTGGGCCAGGATAATGAAAGAAAGGTTCAAAGCGAAATCGCCTAAATCATGGATGCTTAGATTCCACACACAAACTGCGGGCTCTTCTCTTACCGCCCAACAGCCCGACAACAACATAGTTCGAACTACTTTAGAGGCTCTTGCGGCGGTCTTGGGCGGTACCCAGTCGCTGCACACCAATTCCAGAGACGAAGCTTTGGCTTTGCCGTCGGAAGATTCTGTCCGCATTGCCTTGCGCACACAGCAAATTGTCGCGTACGAGTCAGGTTTGTCTGATACAATCGATCCTTTGGCCGGCTCCTACTACATCGAGAGGCTAACTGATGAAATAGAGGCCAAAGCCGAAGAGTATATCAAGAAAATTGACGATATGGGCGGAGCTGTGGCTGCTATAGAACAAGGATTTATGCAGCGTGAAATCCAAGATAGCGCGTACAGTTACCAAAAATCTGTGGAGTCAAAAGAACGTTTGGTTGTGGGCGTAAATTCTTTCGAAATTAAAGAAGAGAAGCCCAAGGGGCTTTTAAGGGTCGACCCCGAAATTGCGGTGGCGCAGAGAGAAAGGCTTGCCGCATTGCGTAACAGAAGGGATGGAAAGGCTGTAGGTTCCGCCCTGAAGGCCATCGAAACGGCTGCCAAAGGCGATGATAATCTCATGCCCCACGTTGTAGATGCCGTGAAAGCCTACGCGACTATTGGCGAAATCTGCAATGTACTTCGGGATGTTTTTGGAGCTTATCGGCCGGGGTCTTGGGTGTAGGCAATTTTTCCATATTGGAGGGTTTTGCATGATAAGCAAAATTGACCATCTTGGCATCGCCGTCAAAGATCTTGATGCCGCCATTAAGATATTAGAAGAAGGTTTCGGTTTGAAGGTTTCAGGCAGAGAAGTAGTAGAGTCACAAAAGGTGACTGTGGCCTTTATTCCTGTGGGCGAGTCTAGGCTTGAGCTCTTAGAGCCTACCTCAGAAGACAGCGCTGTAGCCAAGTTTTTGGCGTCTAAGGGAGAAGGTTTGCACCACGTGGCTTTGCACACAGACGATGTGGCGGGGGATCTGAAAAAGGCCGAAGCCAACGGGCTTCGCCTAATCGATAAAGAGCCCAGGCCCGGCGCCCACGACACAAAAGTGGGGTTCGTCCACCCAAAAAGCACCAACGGGGTTTTGTTTGAGCTGGTGCAAGAATAGGCCTGAAGCGATTTAGTTCTTAAGGCTATACTGAAGGCGGCGGGACAGCATTTTTCACAATGCCCGCCGTCTTTTTTGCGGCGGTTAATTCGTTTTCTTTTGGGAGATTCTTCTTAATGTGTAGGAAGGAAACTCACTACTATTTACGAATATCTTAAAGTGAGAGGACGGGTGCTTCAAAAATACGGTACGAGGGGGCTTGAATGGTGAAGAAGCCACCCAGAAACCTAGAGTACATCTGTCTTATGTGTGGGTCGCAGGGTTTGGCTCAGTTTAGTGACGAACATGAAAATCAAAACGTGCCGGGGAACTTCAGTATCTCATGTCCAAAATGCGGGGGATTAGCCCTCTTTGTGGAAAGAGAAGTCACCCCGCGCGTTTTTTTGCCTGTGGCTTTAGAAAAACACTAAAGACTAAAGCCAGGCGCATCTGGGCCATCTGGGTTGTCGTGTGTATGGAGGAGAAACCATGACCAAAGCGGAGTTGTACAGATTTATCGATTCCAGGGAAAGAATACTTAGCGATCTAAGCGACAACATTTGGGAATTCGCTGAAACCCGTTTTGAAGAAATCAAATCCCAAGATGCTTTGAGTAAAGCCCTTGAAGACGAAGGTTTTTCTGTGCGGCGTGAGTTTGGTGTTCCAAACGCTTTCGTGGCCAGTTACGGTCACGGGAAGCCTGTTTTAGGATTTTTGGGTGAATATGACGCGTTGTCCGGGCTAAGTCAAAAGGCTGGAGTTTCCCAAAGAGAACCGGTGATTCCGGGCTATAACGGGCACGGTTGCGGTCACAATATGTTGGGTGTGGCGTCATTGGGGGCGGCTTTAGCCCTAAAACAATACCTTCAAGAGAACCAGTTGGAGGGTACTGTCAAATATTTCGGCTGTCCCGGGGAGGAAGGCGGGTCAGGAAAGGCGTTTATGGCTAGGGAAGGCGTTTTCGACCGGCTTGACGCCGCTATAACTTGGCACCCGGGCACTATGACCGGGGTATCAAGCGGGTCTTCTCTCGCGAATATACAAGTGTATTTTAAATACATAGGCAAGGCCGCCCACGCCGCCGGTTGTCCCCATTTGGGTAGGAGCGCTTTAGATGCCGTAGAGCTGTTCAATGTTGGCGTCAACTATCTGCGGGAGCACATTATCCCCGAAGCACGTGTTCATTACGCCGTAATTAACACCGGGGGCAAGAGCCCTAACGTAGTGCAACCGGAGGCCGAAGTTCTGTACCTTATCCGCGCGCCCAAAAACGACCAGGTGCGTGCCATTTACAAACGGGTCGTAAAAATCGCCAAAGGCGCCGCTTTAATGACCGAAACAGATGTTGAGATCCAAATCGACAAGGCCTGCTCTAATGTCTTGCCCAACGAGACTTTGGAAAAAATCATGCAAGCTAACCTAGATACTTTGGTGCTTCCTGCGCCTTGCGATCAGGAGCTTTCTTTCGCCAAAGATATCCAAAACACGCTCGATGATGATGAAAAGCAAAATGAACTGAGAACCCTTGTGGGGAAATACGGGGAAAGGCAGGGCCGCGCTATTTGGGATAAGCTACAGGGCGGCTTCTGCACTATTGTCCTCCCGTACAGGACATCGGAAGTGGCCATGAGCGGTTCCACCGATGTGGGGGATGTTTCTTGGGTAGTGCCTACAGTGCAATGCAATGTTTCATGCTATGCGTTGGGAACGCCGGGGCATTCTTGGCAGCTTGTAGCCCAGGGAAAGTCGAGTTGGGCGCATAAAGGTCTTTTGGCGGCGGCAAAAGCAATGGCAGGTACGGCTTTGGATCTGTACCGCAGCCCCGAAGTGATACAAGACGCTAAAAAAGAGCTTGACGAAAGACGGGGTGGGAAACCCTACCAGTGTCCTATCCCCGATGATGTAAAGCCTTCTCCTGTAAAGAAAGGCTAACCGGGAAGGTATACCGGCCACCAAACCCGCCTAGGAATTGAGTTTCAGCTTAGGCGGGTATTTTTATTTTACGGTTTGGCTAAAAATCAAAATTGGTGGAAGGAATCGGCATGACAGTGTAGAATAGAGGCATCGAGTGGGGTAGAGTGGGGAAAGGTGGGTCGAAAGAGGCGTGTTTGCTGAAGCCGGGTTTGTAGGCGAATATCTTCACGTGGTGGATGGCAAGGGAAGACTGGCGTTGCCGGCAAAATTCAGAGATCTCTTGGGTCCGCGTTTTTTTATTGCCCGGGGTTTGGACAAGTGTCTTTTTGTTTATCCTAGCGAAGAGTGGGCACAAGTCCTCAAGAAGATTAAGCAGATGCCTTTGAATCAAAGCGACTCACGCGCGTACGCAAGATATTTTTTGTCGGGTGCCACAGAGGTGGAGCCCGACAAACAGGGGAGGATAGTTCTTCCCGCCAATTTACGCGACTACGCTGACCTCACTAAGGATGTATACGTTTTAGGGGTAGGCAGCAGAGCAGAGGTTTGGGATAAGAACCAATGGGATGCCATGAAGGTAGAGATCGGCAAAAGTTTCTCAAAAATAGCGGAGAGCGTCGCCGGGGTATGAGTGACACTTTTCACGAGCCGGTTATGGTTTCGGAAACAATGTCCTACCTTTTAGCGCGCGAAAGGGAAATAATTGCAGATTGTACCGTTGGCGACGGCGGACACACGAAGGCCGTTCTGGAGAGAACAGAAGATACTTTTGTGGTGGCAATGGATGTGGATAAAGACGCCGTTGCGGTTGCCAGAACCAGGCTTTGGACAAGCCACCCCGGCAGGGCTTTGGTGGCAAGGGGCGATTACAGGTTTATCAGCCAGTTTCTGGCCCTTATAGGCGTACCTCGTATTGATGGCGCACTTTTGGATCTGGGTGTTTCCTCGCGGCACATGGATGTTCCGGAGAGGGGCTTCACCTACTGGGGAGAAGCACCGCTAGACATGCGCATGAACAGGGAGTCAGATATAACCGCGAAACATATACTGGCGACCTATAGCGAGGAAGAGCTGGGCCAAATTTTGCGGGATTACGGCGAAGAGCGTTTTTGGCGCCGAATCGCTAGGCAGATAGTGTTACAGAGAGACGAAAAAGAGCTTTGTACGGCTGAGGACTTGGTTGCCGTTATAAAAAGGGCTATTCCGGCTAGGTACCGGCAAAGTGATATTCATCCGGCTAGGCGCACTTTTCAGGCGTTGAGAATAGCGACCAATGACGAGATATCCAGGTTAGGGGTTTCCATAGAAAAAGTTGTCGACCACCTGCGGCCTTTGGGAATAGTGGTTGTTCTGTCATACCATTCCTTAGAAGACAGGATAGTCAAATCGATGTTTAGACAAATGGAAGATGAGGGGCGCGGGCAAAGACTCACAAAAAAGCCGCGGGTCCCCAGTGAAGCGGAAGTGCGTGCTAATCCACGGGCGCGAAGCGCAAAGCTAAGGGCTTTTGAAAAATCAAAAGCCGACGGAGGGGTTTCATGTGATATCAGGCGCTGAAATACCAGTTATGGGTGGAAGCGGCATAGACCGGTCCCGGCGGTTTAGGAATATCGCTTTGCCCTTGGAAGTCTTGGGGATTGGATACTTTCTGCTTCTGGTTTTGGTCGGTGTCGCTTTAGTGTGGCAGCCCGCCAAGATGACTCAGGTGGGGCAAAGCGCTACAGAACTACAGGCGACTTTGCAGGACCTCAGGCTTCGTTACGAAGATCTTAAGAAAACTGTAGCCAACATGGAGTCGTTAGCCTATTTTGAAACCGAAGCCAGAGAGCGCCTGGGTATGGTGGAACCTGAACAGGTTAGGATTTGCGAGATACCGGAACACTTGGGCTTGGCCGCTTTTGATTCAAATTCGTCTTTGGCAGATAAGGACGAGCCTAACGGCATAAGCTTGTTGATAGCCCGTATAGCGGGAATGTTCAGCATAAACCAGGCCACTGCTAAGGGCGAGTGATGTATAAAGCGCTTCATAATTAGCGGTCGAGGAGATTGACCATGGGCATAGCTTTGGCTCGTAAACGCGTGGGACGGGTTCTATTGGTCACGGCCATTTTGTGTTTTATGCTTTTAGGCAGGCTTTCGTATGTGCAATTTGTGTTGGCGAACGAATTAGGAAAACAAGCTTTGGACGTTCGCATGCGGGATATACCTATTCAGCCGAAAAGAGGGGTGATTTATGACAGGAACGGCCATGAACTGGCCTTTAGTATAGACGTGGAGTCATTATATGCAATCCCCGCCCAAGTGGAAGATCCTGAAGAAGTAGCCAGGGTCGTTTCAGAGTTGTTGGGCTCCAAATATGAGACTGTGCTAAACGCCCTCACACGTAATTCGTCCTTTGAATGGATTAAGAGAAAAATACCCGACGATCTTGCCAGGAAAATCAGAGAGAAAAGGCTCGCCGGGATAGGTTTTACCCAAGAGACCATGAGGGTGTGGCCTAAAGGCAGCCTGTTGAGCCAAGTGCTTGGCATAGTCGGCATAGATAACGACGGTCTCGAAGGCTTGGAGTTCGAGTACGACAGAACCCTAAAAGGCGTACCGGGGAAATTTACAGTAGAAGTTGACGGTTTCGGCGATGCGCTTCCTCAATCACAAAAAGGGTACGTTCCGCCTATCCAAGGCAAAAACCTGGTTCTGACAGTGGACGAAGTCGTTCAGTTTATCGCCGAACGCGAACTGGATAAAGCGTTAAGACAAAGCCAGGCCAAGGGCGGGCTGGTTATTGCCATGAACCCCCAAAACGGCGAAGTCTTAGCTATGGCAAGCAGGCCCACATACGACCCTAACCAGTATGACTCGTATCCCCAAGCAAATAGGCGTAACATTTGCGTTACCGACTCGTTTCCTCCCGGCTCCACGTTTAAGCCTATAACCGCCGCTGCGGGGCTTGAGTCAGGGGCCATATCGGTGGACAGCAGTTTTTACTGCGGGGGCACCAGAAAGGTAGGGCCCGACATTTTAAGCTGTATTCTGAGCCACGGCAGCCAAACCTTTACCGATGTAATCGTTAACTCCTGCAACGTTGGGTTTATTGAAATAGGGCTGGCCACCGGCACAGAATCATTCTACAAATATTTGGATCTTTTTGGCGTTACCTCTGCCACAGGAATCGATCTGCCGGGAGAGGCTGACGGCATCATTGTGCCCCAAAAAGACGTGAAGCCCATTGACTTGGCTTGTATGTCTTTCGGCCAGACGCTGCAGCTTACTCCTATCCAGCTTATATCGGCTATTTCCGTGGTGGCAAACGGCGGGTCAACCGTGTTGCCACATATCGTAAAACAGGTAACAGACATAGATGGGAACGTTATCGAAGTTAAACCGTCTTCCAAAATACAAAGGGTTATTTCGGAGGAAACCTCCGGTGAGCTTAGGGAGGCTCTTGAAAAGGTTGTAGCCGAGGGCACGGGTACTCAGGCGTTTGTTCCCGGGTACAGGCTAGCGGGCAAAACGGGTACGGCCAACAAAGTCATAGACGGTAGATTAACAGAAGGCAAGTATCTGGCTTGGTTCATAGGTTTCGCGCCGGCAAACGATCCACAGTTAGCCCTTCTAGTCATGGTTGACGAGCCTCAGGGGGCGTATTATGGCGGGTTAATCGCGGCGCCCGTGTTTTCGGGAATCATGCGAGACGTTTTGCGGTATCTGGAAGTACCGCCTCAAACAG
>CAYPVF010000063.1:1782-11493 GCA_964414105.1 uncultured Eubacteriales bacterium | reverse complement strand
GCAAATTCTCATGGGAAGTGTCGCCTACAAGGTTACCAACTATGCTAAGTGTTCTGTATTCATTGTGCGATAATCACACTAACGGCGCCTGCGGGCTAGATATGGCGCAGACCTGGTGAGAAATGGATTTTGGGGGTATTAAATTTGGGCGGCTACTGGGCCGATGATAGGAACCTGGCGCTCCTTATGGACTTTTACGAACTTACTATGGCCAATGGTTATTTCATAGAAGGGATGCACCAAAAACGCGCTTCCTTCGAGTTTTTTTTCCGGGACATACCTGACCGGGGTGGTTTTGCCGTAGCCGCGGGGCTTGAGCAGGTTGTGGAAAACGTTTCAAAGCTTTGCTTTACACGGCAGGATATCGACTACCTGCGTTCCAAAAAAATGTTCCGTGACGGTTTTTTGCGGTGGCTGGAAGAAACCCCGTTTCAGTGTCATATACGCGCAATCCCTGAAGGAACGCCTGTATTCCCCAAAGAACCTATCCTGGTAGTGGAAGGGCCCCTGGCCCAAGCTCAAATGATCGAAAGCATGGTTCTTAACGTGATGAACCACCAATCTCTTGTGGCCACAAAGGCCAACAGAATAGTTAGAGCGGCACAGGGCAGGGCCGTCATGGAATTCGGTACCAGGAGGGCCCACGGGCCCGATGCCGCCATATACGGTGCACGGGCCGCATATATAGGCGGGTGCGTAGGCACCGCGTGCACTCTTACGGATTCTTACTTTGGAGTACCTGCTTTGGGTACTATGGCCCACAGTTGGATTCAATCGTTTCCCGACGAGCTAACCGCCTTTAAAGCGTACGCCGAAGCCTATCCCGACAACTGCACTTTGCTTATAGACACCTACCATGTTGTTGAATCGGGCCTTCCCAACGCCATTGAGGCTTTTCGAAGCGTTATCGCACCCAAAGGCTATAGGCCCAAAGGTGTTAGGATTGATAGCGGCGATTTGGCTTACCTTTCCAAAATAGTTAGGCGTGCCCTGGATGAAGCGGGTTTTCAGGATTGCGGAATTGTGGCCTCAAATGCCTTGGGCGAAGATATTATTGCGGATCTTATGCAACAAAAGGCCCCGATAGATTCTTTCGGTGTAGGAGAAAAGCTCATAACTTCCAAATCAGACCCTGTGTTCGGGGGAGTGTACAAGCTCACGGCTGTTGAAGAAAATGGCGTCATGAGCCCCCGCATGAAAGTGTCTGAAAACCCGGAGAAAATGACACTTCCCGGCGGAAAAAAGCTTTACAGACTATACGATAACAACACCAAGAAAGCTATAGCTGATCTCGTCACCACAGACGAACCTGACGATGAGGTTTTGGCGCCCTACGAGCTTTTTGACCCTGATTACACCTGGAAACGTAAAGTCGTCGGAAATTTTGAAGCTAAAGAGCTGCTACAAACAGTTGTTACCAACGGAAAACCTGTGGGTGAATATCCCTCGGTCCACGATATCCGGGAATACTGCAAAGCCCAAATTGATTTACTGTGGGATGAAGTGAAACGATTTGAGAATCCGCACCGATATTGGGTTGATTTGTCGCCAAGGCTGTGGAACTTGCGGCAGAAATTGATTCAGGAGCACTCTGTAAAAAGTTAACACCAAAATTCAAATTTTGATCAGGGAGGAAACTTTTAATGGGAACTGTTTATCGTTGCGGCACCCTGATAGACGGCAATGGCGGCGCGCCGGTGAAAAATGCTTCTATTTGGGTTGAGTCTGGCAGAATCAAGCATGTAATGAAACCGGGAGAAGGTATACCCGAGGGCGTCAAGGCGATAGATCTTACGGGATACACTGTTATCCCCGGCCTTATAGATATGCACGTCCACGTAGATTATTGGTACAGCCATTCAAATCGTGCCGAATATGAAGACGAGTTCGGAGACGCCATGGCAGGTCTGCTTGCGGCAAGGAATATTCGTTCAACTTTGGAAAAGGGTGTAACTACCCTTCGAGACGTGGCAAGCGGCGTCGCCCTAAAAATGCGGAGGGCCGTGGAACTTGGCTATATACCCGGCTCGAGGATTTTTTCCGCAGGCCGAGGCATTTGTATGACCGGCGGTCACGGCTGGGATGGGTACAAAATGATTAGGGAAGCCGACGGCGTTGTGGAGGTAAGAAAAGCTGTTCGCGAGCAAATTAGGGCGGGCGCCGACCTAATCAAAATTCTCACAAGTCATAGGACAGAAACCCCTGAGTACACACAAGAGGAGCTGGATGCCGGGGTAGACGAGGCCCACAGAAGAAATTTCCGCGTAGCTTGTCACGCCGCCATAATGCCCGCAGCCAAAATGGCCGTCTTGGCGGGAGTGGATACCGTAGAACATGGTACCCATCTTACCGACGAAGTTCGCGCCCTTATGGTTGAGCGCGGGACATATTTGATTCCCACCATGATCGCTTATCACACTACAGCAGGCGCTGCCAGGCGGGCCAAAGAAGATCCTGAAGGTTCGGGAGATTTTCGCCGGGGCTTTTTGGCCGACTACGCAGATTGGTGGATTGGAACCGACGAAATATTGGAAAGCCAGTTCAGAAAGGCAACCGCGGCAGGAATTAAAATGGCGGTAGGAACCGACTTGGTCATCCCGGACGTAGAATTCGCTCCTTATAACGAGGAGATCGAGCTTTTCGTGAAGTTCGGATACGGCGAAATGAACACTATTTGCGCGGCCACCCGGGTTGCAGCTGAGGCACTTGGCAAGTCAGACGATTTGGGCACTGTGGAAGAAGGTAAAATTGCTGACTTTGTGGCTATCCAGGGGGATCCTTTGCAGGATATCCGCAATTTGCGGAATGTACGGATGGTCGTAAAAGATGGCAGAGTCGAAGTTCCGGCCCCAGTTCCTTATTTCACCAACTGGGGGTAGCGATAGAAACAAAAAGGGGGCCTGGGCATAACCCACGGGCCCCCTTTTCTGATAACCTCCAGCGACTATTTAATAGGCTGAATCAGGTGAATCCAATCCCCGAACAAGAATTGGAGTCTGGGTATGAAAAGACCCAATCTGGCCATTATGGTTGTGCCGAACACGGCGCCGAAAGAAACCATAAGGACGAATCTTCCCGCCAAACTCGCTTTTTGCACTGTTTTGGTCAGAGCATTACTGTAAGGGTGACCTTTCTTTTCCACCGAGCCGATAATAAAGAAGAATGTGGTGATAGCGGTTACGTTGAATACCGTTGATATTATAGAGTTAACGCTATTCAGTGGCACGATGGCGCCTCTGACTTGGGAGATAATCCCCGCGTCTATAACACCGGTAATCGTGACTGCCGAAGCGACGCCTACAAAGTAAGCTAAAGAGTACCTGGAAAGCCAGCTGATTTGCGGGAAAAAACGGCTAAACAGAAGAACCCCCAATACTAGCGGGATTATGACAAGGTAGCCCCCTTGTTGAATTTCCAAGAACCCCAGGTCGCGGATATTGGTCCAACCCATAACGGCTAAGTGTGCCAGGGACAAACCCAAATACAAGTGTTCACAAGCACGGAAAATAGGGTTTTCTTTGTAAAGGTATGAGTAGATTCCCAGGGACATAATGGCTGCAAGCCAGACTTTTACATCAGTTGACATGGGGTATCGCCTCCTGGCTATGCTGCGAGCCGGTATTTTTCTTTTTAACCCAAAACACGATGTTTCCCAAAATCATAAGCGCAAGAAGATAACCGTGCCCCAAAGATTGCGCATCCATTGATTGGACTGCAAGGCCAGGCAGGCCTATCTTTGTCTCATAATAAGCGGCGCCTTTAACGCCGGAAATTAGCCCTGTCAACTGACCGTTTTGGAAATAGACAATGGCTTCCGGCGCCGATAGCGCGATAACTCCGCCCAAGCAAGGCACATGGTGTTTTGCCCAAACGTGTCTTACAAGCCATAAATGGTTGTCGCCGGCAGTGTAGGTCGAAATCAGCGACATACTTTCGATACCTTCTACACCCTTCCACAAAGGCATGGAAGACAGGCTATCACCGTGGTAGTCAGTCTCGTATGCCTTTTTTATGTCGTCGGCCATTGCTACCAGCGCTGTCTCGCCGCCTGCCCGGTAAGGTAAGATTACCAAATCGGCCCCGTAGACGTAGCCATACTCCTTTTCAGATTCAGCCCTTATCTTATCGGCATACATGAGGCCGTCAGGAGAAAAAGTGGCTGTTACAATGCGATGGCCTTTCTCCATGTGGTGTCTGGCGATGGCTAAAGCCATTGGCCACAACTCCCCTTCTTGACTTGGGGAGATAGCAAGGTCCATTATAACCACCGAGCCTTGAGGAATACTTTCAATTGCCTGAAAAGCCGCCTCCCCTTCAGGGCTTTGGCCTAATGGAAGCCCAAGTGGCTTTATGAGCGGCAAGAGTACTATGGCCACCAACAGTAACCACAAAATGTGCGTCTGTTTGTTTGTCATTTAGCCGTTCCCCCCCGGCATGTATGTTCTTTCCAGGCCCAAAATCACCCGTGCGCTCATCATGACCATACCCAGTGAACCACCTATTGTGATGGCGCGAATTGCGGCGGCATTCGGGTTTGCTACTATCCAGTCGGATATAAGGGGTATAGCTGGAGATAAAGCCGCGCCTAAGCCCACTTGGCCAAGAAGCACTACCGAGCCCACCAGCATCATTACTGCCGCTTGCCAATTCCTGATCCTGAAAGCTCGCCAGCAGGCGCTAGTCATGTAAAACAAAGTAAAGGAATACATGGTGCTCGAAGCAGGTTGGTACAGGTTTTGCCATATATACATGTATTGTGATGAAGAAGGGGATTTGGAAACGCCTAGAATAAAGTACGCCAAAAAGGAAACCAGAAAGATACAGCTATAAGGCCAATCCACTTTCTTGTTTTTGACTTTTTCCCCGTGGAAGCGCACCATATTAACGCCGCCTATTGCAAGCGCAAAAGCGGCGATTATCATCTGCCACCGTACTATCTGTGAAGCAAGGTCTGCCACAGGTTTGTTGTCTATAAAATAGCCCGCCAATATGATTACCCCTGTCAAAAAGGCTACCAAAACGGGTCCTTCACGTTTCATTTCGCTCATCTCACTTTGTTAGAAAATCGGTTAAAAAATCGCTGCCAAAGGTAGCCATGACGGAGCCCACAATAATAAAAACCACCGATAAGGCCTTTCCCATCTCTTGAGCGGTAAGGGCGCCTACTTCGCTGGGTTCTTTGGAAAGATAAGTACCGGCGGCGAAAATCTCTTCGCCGATAAGCGTATAGTCACAACTGGCTACGAAAAACGGCAGTTGATGGTAGTTGGCGGTTCCGCCTATTTGAGCGGCGCCCGCAAGGTTAGCGGCCTCGGCGAAGAGCATGGATTCGTAATAATAGTTTCCGAACAACATGGCACCCGCAACTTTTTCCCGCTGGTAGAGGCCCAGAACTCCGGCTTTGGAAGCGTCGCCTGGCATGTACATTATGTTCTTGGAATTGTACGAATCTGGGTTGGCTGATACCGAATAAGCTGCCTTAACAATTTCCTGGCACATGGGTTCCATTTCCGGAAGGGGTACAACTACAAGCATTTTTGCATCGTAGTTGGCCGCTTGTGCGGAAACATGCTGAAGAATTCGCATGCTGGCAAAACCTTGCGCTTCCAGTTGGGTGCCTCCGATAACAAAGGCCATAGGCCTACCCATCTCGGTTACCCGCCCTACCATTTCATCCAACGCATCCAGCCCAGTGATTTTCCTGATGTGCATTTCCCTTGTTCTTTGAAACAAATCTTTCGAGTAAAACATGACGCCTGTTAAAGCTGCCAGTAAAACTAACGAACCTATCCGGCCTTGGGCCAAAATCGGCACCTCCTAAATGTGGTGTACAATAATTATTCACTATTATGCATAACTATGCCCGATAGTGCAAGGTATTTTCTAGCGAGCTTGAGGAAATAGAAATACCTGTGCCAGGATTTTGGTTTTGGGGTAACGAAGGGACTGAAGAAATATCTTAAGCCCCGACATTTGAAAGAAGGTTTAATAATTGCCCATCATTCGTTCTAATTTCGCGATCCCGGGAACAGCTGATGCCACCCTTAACCCGCTTATCATGGGAAAGCACGGTATGATAGCATCCGGTCAATTCTCCGCTACCATGGCGGGGTTACAAATTTTGCGGAACGGTGGAAACGCCGTGGACGCCGGTGTGGCCGCCGGCATAGCTATTAACGTCATGTTGTTCGATAGAACCAGTTTTGCCGGTGTGGCCCCTATTATTTTGTATCGCGCCAAAGATAAGTCATTAGTGACTTTGGACGGATTGGGAGTTTGGCCGCGGTTAGCGGATATTGAATATTTTGGCCGCAATTGTGACGGAAAAATGCCAAAAGGGATAATGCGAACCGTGACTCCCGGGGCGCCTGATTCGTGGTTAACTTCGTTGGAAATGTACGGGACCATGACGCTGGCGGAGGTTTTGGAACCGGCATGGGAATTGGCTGCCAAAGGGGCTCCGGTTTCGGCAGGGGTGGCGCAAGGTTTGTCTTCTCTGGAAAAACGCCTGGATGAACTTGACCCCAAGGCCCGGGAGGTGTTCTTTCCGGGCGGACGTGCTCCTAAAGCGGGGGATGTTTTGGTGCAGCACGATTTGGGTCGCGTTTTCAAAGCGCTAATGGATGAAGAAGCCAAAGCCCGAAAACAAGGATGTACACGCCAAGAGGCGATTCGACAGGCCAGAGATTTGTTTTACAAGGGTTGGATCGCTCGGGAAATATCTGATTTTTATGCAAGACATGGAGGTTGGCTGCGGTACGATGATCTGCTTAATCACAAAGTCGACATATCGGCGCCCTTGCATACAAACTATAGAGGATACGATTTTTACGGTTGCGGACCGTGGTGCCAAGGGCCTTTGCTTATCCAATTTTTGAACATGCTTGAGAATTACGATTTGGATAGGTTGGGACACAATTCGCCCGAATACATTCACCTGCTTCTTGAGGTCATGGATTCAGCTTTTGCCGATCGCGAGAATTTCTACGGTGATCCCAGAATGGTTCGCGTACCCTTGGAAGGGTTGCTGTCCAAGCAATACGCGAAACTACGCGCGGCGCTCGTTGACGGGAATCGCGCCACGGGGCGCATGCCCGAGCCCGGTAGTCCTTGGGGTTTCCAACCCGGGGCGAACGCTCAAGAAGTAACCCCAATCGATATATCCGGTTACCTGGATCCGGAGGCCGGGATACAAAGGGACACAAGCTATGTTGCGGTAGCCGATGAATATGGAAACTTGTTCTCGGCGACGCCTTCGGATCCCGTATTCGACACGGCCGTTATCCCCGGGCTTGGTATAGCGTGTTCTGGAAGGGGCAGTCAGTCTCGGCTGCAAGCGGGGCACCCCGCGGCCCTTGCGCCCGGAAAAAGGCCCAGGCTGACGCCCAACCCCGCGCTGGTAATGCTAAAGGGCAAGCCGTTCATGGCTTTTGGCTGCCCCGGGGCCGATGTGCAGACCCAAGGCATGTTGCAGTTCTTTCTTAACCTTGTGGATTTTGGCATGAACGTCCAAGAAGCCATAGAAGCGCCAAGAGTGTGGTCTTACAATTTTCCTGGTTCCTTTGCCCCGTGGACCTATTTTCCTGCCAGAGTCGACGCGGAAACCCGTATCGATAAAGGTTGTTTGGATGAACTAAAGCGAATGGGGCACGGGGTACGCCCCGTGGGTCCTTGGACTGCCGCCGCTTCATCGGTACATGCCGTTTTATTGAACCCCGCAAATGGTGTGTTTTTGGGCGGCGCCGATCCCAGAAGGGAGGGCTCGGCAGCCGGTTGGTAGTACGCAACCAATCGCGCTACATTATGTCACCTAACTCGCTTGCGTCACATAGAGTGGTGCAACAATGATTCCCAGTAGTTCCACGAAGGAACTGCTGACGGAGGAAGGATGGCATAAGATGAGCGGCCGGTACGATATCTACAAGACCAATATATTTAGGGCTCAGGAAGACAACGAACCAGATTGTGAGATTTTGTGTGTGCCTTTTGAGCCGGAGTGCCAACCCTGCCCGCCGGGCCCTCCGGGACCGCCGGGCCCCAAAGGCCCCAAGGGCGACCCCGGTTGTCGCGGGCCTAGTGGTCTGCGGGGTCCCCAAGGCTGTATAGGCCCCCCGGGTCCGCGCGGTACAAGAGGAGACGTTGGCCCGCAAGGTGAGCCGGGTTGTCAGGGTCCCCGGGGTCCTCGGGGTTATACCGGCTGCCCGGGTCCCCAAGGGGATCAAGGGCCTTTGGGCCCCAAGGGGGATCCCGGTTCCACTGGTCCCCAAGGGTTAGCGGGACCGGAGGGCCCCCCGGGCCCGCGAGGTGTAAGGGGGGCAATCGGACCCGCCGGACCCGAAGGCCCTCATGGTCCTGCGGGTCCGCAAGGAGCGCAGGGCCTCCCTGGTCTTCCGGGCCCACAGGGCATACCGGGGCCACCAGGCCCCGCCGGCGCTAAAGGGACCATGGAGGACAGCGCCGGATGCTTTGCCATAAGACAACTGGCAAATTTGTTGGAACAGATAGCCGTCTTGTATCCTACTACTACCATGACTCTATTTATGGAGCAACTAGGTTCGTTGTCGGGTATAGCCACAGAAGTGTATACCGCTCCTGACGCCGGCGCGCCCGGGCTTTTGATTATACAGGGCGGTTCAGATTACGGATATGTATCGCTAAGCAGGATTGCCGCGATATATCTGGGCGCGGGCTCAGTGTACGACCCAAGCATAACCTATTTAACTCCGCCCGAGCCTCACTCACCGGGCTGCGATACAGACTACATCCTCGCTATACAGTCGTCCATGGCTATAGGGGATGAGGTCTCATTTGGCGCCGGGACAAATACCACCGGAAGTGGTGAGATATATATCAACGAGCCCGGTGTATTGGTGCTAAGTGATGGCTTGGGGAACACTCCCATATTCTTATTCACCCCGCAGATAAGGTATATAATAAAAGATACTTTACCGTTGGCTGTGGTTTCAGACCCAGTTGATCGCATTAAACGGGGCGTAGAAGTCACGATCCAAAACAGTTGACCGAATCCGTGTCTTCGTGATATATACTGCTAACATCGGAATACTGGCGATGACGAGGAGAAGTAACCTGTATTTGCCGCAAAGAGAGCCTGGGGGCGGTGTGACCGGGTCGGAGACACAGGAGAAATACACCTCGGAGCCACCGGCTGAACTCGCTCGGCTAAAGCGAAAGTAGGCTTAGGCGGATCTTCTACCGTTAAGAAGAAGGAAGCATCGGACCTCCATAGGGGAACTGTGCTTTACCAAAGTGGGTTACAGCCAATTAGGGTGGTACCACGGGCATTGATCCCGTCCCTTGCAGGACGGGTTTTTGTTTTGTCGGGACCACAAAGGAAAAAGCCCCCCATGAATGACAGTCCGAAAAATCATTAGGAGGAAGGTTAAATGGACAGGCTGCTTTCTATGTGGTTTTTAGTAGTTTTTACAATTACCAGTCTTTTAGCTATGAAAAGGGTACAAAATGGGCACGAGATTTCCATCCGGCGGCTTAAGGGGCTGGATGCCATACAAGAGGCCATCGGACGGGCCACGGAAATGGGCCGTACTTCTTTATTTGTTATCCCGGGGGGCCCTTTCGATGCCCAGGCTTTTGCCGCCTTGGATATCTTGGGTTATGTGGCGTCGGAGACAGCTAAGTACGACACCAAGCTGGTAGTGGTGAATGCCCTTCCTGAGGCGCATGCCATTTCCC
>CAYPVF010000063.1:0-1772 GCA_964414105.1 uncultured Eubacteriales bacterium | reverse complement strand
CATTTCCCAAGAAGTGGTTCAGCAAGCCTACAAATCCCAAGGTAAGGATGGCGCCCTTGAAAACGCGTCTTTAAGGTTTCTTTCTTCGGGGTTTACCGCAGGCGTGCTTGGGATATATGAACGCGACAAAATAGGCGCCAATTTCCTTTTCGGATCTTTCTACTTGGAAAGCCTCACCTTGGCTGAAGCCGGGCAAAGGACAGGCGCGATTCAGGTCTCCGGTACCGCCAACACCCACCAACTGCCCTTTTTGGTGGCCGCGTGCGACTATTCATTAATCGGCGAGGAAATATACGCCGCCGGCACCTACCTATCCCGCAATTCGGCCCAAATAGGCAGCCTTGTTGCTCAGGAAGTTGGCAAGTATACCGGGATAGTGCTTATCGCCGCATTGAGCCTTTGGCGCACTGCGCAGGCATTGTCTGGCCGATAGGGGGCAAACGAATTGAAGAGAACAATTCCTACAATCGTGGGATTTACATCAGGGGCTCTAATTATATTGAAATACTTCTTCGATCACAGCTTACTCCAGGTCTTGGGCACTACAGTCGCTGGGTGGCGGGTTACAGTCGCCGCCTTTGCCCTGGGAGTGGGCGCCGTGAATCTTGTTCAGATTCACGGGCGGTTGGTCCTTAAAAAAGCACCTGACAGCGGCGCAAGCCTTTTGCTCTTAGCATCTTTAGCGGGATTTACAATCCTCGGGATTACCGCGGGGCCTGGCTCCACAGCATACAAGTGGTTTTGGGACAATGTTTACCAGCCCATTTATGGCGCCATCGCCTCACTTTTGGCGTTCATGGTAATTTCGGCCTCATATAGGGCGTTTAAGGCCAGAAACTGGCAATCTACTGTTCTTATGGCGTCCGCGATTATAGTGATGCTTGGCCAAATCGGTGTCGGGGAAAAAATGTTTTCCAGCCTGCCGTTGGTTTCCCAATGGATAATGGCCATTCCAAATACCGCCGGGATGCGGGGGATCAGTATCGGTGGGGCCTTGGGCGCTATCGCGCTAAGCGTCCGGGTTCTTCTAGGTTTTGAACGCTCTTACATGGGGGGCGGACAATAATGAAAGAGCCTGGAAAATCAAAGGTTTCTTGGGCCGAAAGAATTCAAAGAATCGATAATAGAATTCTGTACGCGGTTGTATTTGTCATGCTCACGGTTCCCCTAGTTATGCCTCTGGGCTTGCCCATGAGTGTCGCCCCTAACACAAAAAAGGCTTTTGATATCATTAACAATCTTCCTGAAGGCTCCCTTGTATTTCATTCTGTTGGTTTTGACCCGTCCGCAGACGCGGAGCTTTGGCCGCAAATGCAGGCTTTAACAAAGCATTTCATGTCCCGGGGTCTTAAAGTAGTGTACTTTTCCACAAGCGTGGGCGGAGGAATGTACGCGCAAGCTGTGAGAGACAAATTGGCCCCTGAATTTGGATATGAGTACGGCAAGGACTATGCGATTTTGCCATTTAAAGCAGGCGGGGAACCGGCAATCGCGGCCATGGGAGATTTCTACAAACTGTACTCGGTGGATACGGACGATACCCCCATCCGGTCTCTTCCCATATTCAAAGGGTTCACAGGAATGGGTGATGTGTCCTTGATTACCACGAGCAGCAACGGCGACGACGCTTTGTTTCTCATAAGGCACATCGAATCCAAATTCCATACTCCGATCATCGTGGGCGGAGCAGGGACTCTGTTGCCTGTAGTCGGCCCATACCTGGCTTCGGGGCAACTGCAAGCGATTATAACGGGATTGTCAGGGGCCGCTGA